>JANWIB010000074.1 GCA_025450155.1 Sphingobacteriaceae bacterium | reverse complement strand
TGAAATGATTATTGTTCCTTTAGATTTCTCACGCGAACTTCTTGATGAAGAAAAAGGCGTTTCGGCTATAGAAATCAACCTGAAAAATAGTGAGGACACGGATATCCTGCACGCAGAAATTGAAAAAAAACTGGGTAAAACCTTTACTGTTAAAAATCGGATACAGCAGCACCAGGTTTTATATAAAACGTTGAATTTCGAAAAATGGGCTACCTTTTTAATTCTAACATTCATCCTCATTATCGCTATTTTCAATATTATTGGTTCACTTACTATGCTGGTAATTGATAAACGGAAAGACATTGCCATTTTGAGTAGCATGGGCGCCAGTCCTAAAATGATTAAACGGATCTTCTTTTTTGAAGGAATGATGATCACGTTAGTCGGTTGCCTTTCAGGAATGGTTATCGGCTTTGTATTTGCGCTTTTACAACAGCTGTATGGCTTTATAAAAATGGAAGAGCCTAATTTAATTATTGATGCTTACCCAGTACATTTTAAACCCACAGACTTTCTGTTTGTGTTTCTTACGGTGATGTCCATATCGTTCATCGCTACATTCATTTCATCGCAATTAAGTGTGAAGAATATTGGCAGTATAAGGGAAGAATTATAAATCAGTGAGCGTAAAATCCTATTTCCCAATCAGCACGGATAACAGAATTAGCTATTCGGAGCGCCGAAGTATTTGAAATACTTTTCTATTATTCTTCCTATTCAATAACTTTTTAATTTACAAATCCTATAACATTGCTTTTTACAACAATAAGTTTATATTTTTGATAAGTTACCAGTTTAGTAAAGCTTAATATTATAAACGGCCTTAACCTTATAATCCTACAATTCTATGAAACTTGAAGATATTAGATTCTGGATTGGAAATCTATAATCCGAATAATATTGATATTTGGATGGCTATGTATATTTCTCTTTTTCATGTTTAATAGAGGTTACTTCGCTAGGTATTTTATAGCACGGGATAAAACCGAAATTACTTCCGGTATAGTAGTTTCCAGATCATACACTACAAGAATGTCTCAAACCAAGTTAGGTAATAGAGAATCAATGGATGCTTTAGTCGTTAACTATATGTATTCAGCGGGGGGATAAGATACAATCGAAAAGAATATGTATATTATTCTTTGATTAATGGGCAAGATCTAACTGGCCTAATGAATAAGCCATTACCCTTAAAAATACTCGTAAAATATAACAAACTTCATCCCGACCAGTCGGTCATATGGTTTAAATGAACGGCCTCACTTTGCTTCGAAACATCCACCTTCTGTAATTTTTTCTTATGTTAGAAACAGGTTCTTTTTAATGTTGGGAATACTGCCTTTTTCTAAGGCCGTATCAAACAAAACCCTTACCGCTTTTCTCCCTTCTTCGCCCAAATCAACCGAATAGTTATTTACGTATAAATCAATGTGTTGATACATCACTTCTTCATCCATCTCTTGGGCATGAGCACGAATAAAATTAATACCCGATTCAGGGTTTTCCAGACCAAATTCTACACTTTTACGCAACACCCGGTTAATTTTATGTTTTATTTCATTGGGCAAATCCCGTTTAATTACAATCCCTCCCAAAGGAATAGCGCATCCGGTTTTTTGCTCCCAGTATTCGCCCAGGTCTATCATTTTCTTCAGTCCTTTTTGCTGATAGGTAAACCGGTTTTCATGAATAATCAAGCCTAAATCTATTTCCTTCCGCAACAAAGCATTTTCAATATCCGAAAAAATCATCTCCTGTTTATTAGTCGCTTCGGGATAAGCAAGGCTGAATAAAAAATTCGCCGTAGGATATTTACCCGGACTACCGATTTTGAGTTTTGAGTTTTGAGCTTGTATTTGGTAGTTTAATTCCTCTGTCTTACCCTCTGGTCCCGCAATCAAAAGCGGACCCACACCAAAACCCAATGCACTGCCCGAATCTAATAGAACATAGTGATCGGCTACATAAGCAAATGCGTGGAAACTTAATTTGGTGATATCTAATTCGCCGCGAAAAGCTTTCTGATTTAGGGTTTCCACATCATCGAAAAAAACCTCAAACTCCAATCCCTCCGTGTCAATTTTATGATGAATTAACGCATCAAAAATAAACGTATCGTTTGGGCAAGGTGAAAATCCCAGGGTAAGTTTCATTGTAAACGGGTTAACAGATGGATTAATTCTTCGTTTAAATTCTTAATGGCCAGGCCAATATTCCAATGGTCCCGATTACGTTTTTCCACATAATTGGAAATCGCCCTGAGTTGTAAAGCTGGGATATTTAGCTGATTGCAGGCATAAAAAAAGGCGGCTCCTTCCATACTTTCTATTTGAGGCTGCCATTGCCTGCTTGTTTTTTGTATAGTAGTTTCGCAGCCATGAACTCTATTAACGGTAATTCCGCTAACAGCTTTCAATTCCGTTACCAAAATACCGGGCTGAATTGGCAAAACACTATTTTCCCCAAAGCCTAAATCAGATAGGGTTAAAAAATGTTTATCATCCTCTGCACCCAGTTCAGCAAAGCAATCACGAGTAACAGAAACTACTTCTCCCAACTGTAAATTACGGTCAAAGCTTCCGGCAATGCCCGCATTAATAGCCAGATCAAAATCCTGCTCAGCTAAATTTTTCCCCATCAAAAACGCAGTAGCCACCATACCTATGCCGGTAATTATAACCAGTATCTGGTGAGAGCCAATTTCATTATCGCCCTCGCCAAGAGAAAAATGACTCATTACAGGCTGTATTTCGGCAAGGGTAGCGGCAACAAGCAGCAATTTCATAACAGCGAAGTTAAGCACTGCGTGCAGATTTAAGTATATTTGCACTTTATTAATTTAAGATGATCTATATAACACGAAGAGAGCGGTTTAACGCGGCGCATAAGCTGTTCCGGGAGGATTGGAGCGATGAAAAGAATTTAGAAGTATTTGGCAAATGTTCTAACCCGAACTGGCACGGGCATAATTATGATTTATTTGTTACTGTAAAAGGAGAAATTAACCCTCAAACTGGCTTTTTGATAGACTTAAGAGCACTGAAAGAAATTATTCAGACGCATGTTACCAATAAGCTGGATCACCGGAATATAAATATGGATGTTGATTTCATGAAGGATAAGATGGCTTCTACCGAGGTGCTGGCAGTAGAAATATATAACCAACTAAAACCTCATATTGAAGCCCATGGTGTCAAAATCCACAAGATTAAATTAGTAGAAACAGAAAATAATTTTGTTGAATATAGAGGCGAATGACCTTGGGATAAAACTTATGGGAGAAAAAATGATAAATCAGATGGCCGAAGAAAACGAAATGGATGGTTATGTGAAAATAGACCGGTACAATTCGGAAAAGATTGAAAAAATTTCATCGCACTATAGCGAAATTCTTTCGGCCATAGGCGAAGATCCTGCACGTGAAGGTTTGCTTAAAACTCCCGAGCGTGTAGCTAAAGCGCTTCAATTTTTAACACATGGTTATGATTTAAAACCGGCAGAAATTTTGAAAAGCGCCATGTTTAAAGAAGATTATAGCCAAATGGTTGTAGTAAAAGATATTGAAGTGTACTCCATGTGTGAGCATCATATGCTGCCCTTCTTTGGCAAGGCACACGTAGCTTATATCCCTAACGGACATATAGTTGGGCTAAGTAAAATACCACGGGTGGTGGATGCGTATGCCCGCCGCCTGCAAGTACAGGAACGTTTGACCAACGAAATTCGTGATTGCATCCAGGAAACACTAAATCCTTTAGGCGTTGCTGTGGTTATCGAATGTCGCCACTTATGTATGTCTATGCGTGGGGCGCAAAAACAAAACTCCGTAACCACAACATCCGCGTTTACCGGCGAATTTATACAAGAAAGAACACGGGCGGAGTTTTTACGATTGATTACAGCCAGCCTTGATTAAATCATTCTAAACCAATAATAAAACTAAATGAAAGCATACGTTTTTCCGGGACAAGGAGCACAATTCCCCGGGATGGGAAAAGATCTTTACGAAAAATCTGAAGAAGCTAAACAATTATTTGAAAAAGCGAATGCGGTTTTAGGGTTTCGCATAACCGATATATTATTTAATGGAACAGAGGAAGAATTAAAGCAGACTAAGGTAACTCAGCCTGCTATTTTTCTTCATTCTGTTATTCTTGCTAAGGTTCTGGGAAAAGATTTTAAACCTGATATGGTAGCGGGGCATTCATTAGGCGAATTTTCTGCCTTAGTAGCTGCAGGTGCACTTTCTTTTGAAGATGGACTACGTTTGGTGGCTGCACGGGCAAATGCCATGCAAAAAGCTTGTGAAATACAGCCTTCGGCCATGGCTGCCATTTTAGGTTTAGATGATTACACAGTTGAGGAAGTTTGCCAGATGGTAAGCGAAATTGTGGTTCCTGCAAATTACAATTGCCCGGGCCAATTAGTAATTTCTGGCAGTGTTGAAGGTGTGGATAAAGCTTGCGCCTTATTGACTGAAAGAGGAGCCAAAAGAGCGCTAAAATTAAACGTAGGCGGAGCGTTTCACTCGCCATTAATGGAAGCGGCACGTGTTGAATTGCACTCGGCAATAGAAAAAACTATCATAAAGGAGCCCATTTGCCCTATTTACCAAAATATTGATGCCAAACCATATACCAATCCGGAAAGTATTAAACATAATTTAATAGCACAATTAACCGGGGCGGTACGTTGGACTCAAACTGTAGAAAAAATGCTCGAAGATGGGGCAACCTCTTTTACCGAAGTAGGGCCGGGAAATGTGTTGCAGGGCTTAGTTAAAAAAGTAGATCGAAGCGTTGAAACAAACAGTGCGACGATTTAATTTCCTTTTTAGGTAACAATATAAGAAGGGAATTAGTTTATTTTTATTTTTACTGAAATCATTCTGCATTGAGTAACACTTTTAAAATACGCCTTTTGCTATTTTTGCTTTCACTAAGTGTTATAGTTACTATTATATCCATTGGCTTAAACTTTAATACGGAGCAATACAATGGTATTCGTCCCACATCAGGCCGTGGTAGATTTTGGTGGTTAGAAATTCTACTGTTAGGTATCACCTTATTGAATCTCTTTATTGTTATTTTTTTAATATCCGGAAAATCCTTGCCATTAAAGGATAAAAAAGGGTTAAAAGTACCACTACAAGGGCGTACTCAAAAACCAAATGCTGAACACGAAATTGATTGGAGGGCAATGGCGAAGCAAATAGCGCATGAAATAAAAAATCCTTTAACACCTTTAAAACTGGGGGTACAACTGCTTGAAAAATCCTGGCGGGATAAAGACCCAAACTTTAGTAAAAAATTTGAAAAATTCAGTCAATCTTTCATTGAACAGATAGAAAGTTTATCCCTTATTGCTTCCGAGTTTTCCAATTTTGCAAAGATGCCCGACATTACTTTTGAAGATGTTAATCTTAAGGAAGTAATTAGGGGCGCTATTGATATCTATGAAAAACTACCCGAGTTATCCATAACTTTTAAGGATAAAACCGAAGTGCCTGTCTATATAAAAGCTAATACAGAACAACTTTTACGTATTTTTAATAGTTTAATTAAAAACGCAATAGAGGCAATTCCAGACTACAGGAAAGGTATTATCGAAATTATTTTAGAAAGAGCTGATGAACGGGCAAAAATCCAAATAAAAGATAATGGTAACGGCATCCATCCGGATTTACATGGAATAATATTTCGCCCCAACTTTACTACCAAAAGCTCTGGTACCGGCTTGGGACTTGCTTTTGTAAAACAAGCTGTAGAGAATATGATGGGCAAAGTCGATTTCGAAACCCAACAAAATACAGGAACAACCTTTTATATCTCTATTCCAATAGCTTCTTAATGTATAAACGGGTAATTATAGGGCTGGGATTTTTATTCTTCTCTGTTTCGGTATTTGCTCAATCTAACCTGCGTACAAAAAGTATAAGCCTTTCTTCAGACACGGTGCTAATTGACACGGTAAGCATCGTGCCTGGAACCCTATCCATAAAAGATGCTTTAGAGCAGATTGTAAAAACAGAATATTCTACTATTGATTATCCGAAAGCTTTATTAATATGGAAACGGAAACCGGTAGTGTATCCGCTGAAAATTACTTATAAGGTTTTCCCTTTTTTATTTACTCGCAAATATTTCAACAAAGACATTGGGCTAATTAATGAAGAAAGTATAAAAAACAGTAAGACCTATACTTATCAACCTACTCTACAACAAAACACATTATTCAATTTTAAAGAACTGAATAAAAGTGGCAGTATATCCCGTTCTGTTGGTGTAGGGAATGCACAAGATTTATCGGTTAATTACAGTATGAATCTTAAATTATCTTGAAAAATCACTACTTATTTGGAAATTTTGGCGGCAATATCCGATGATAATATCCCCATACAACCAGAAGGAAATACACAGCAGTTAAATGACTTTGATAAAGTATATATCCAATTAAAACGCCGCAACACCTCATTAATAGCTGGCGATTATGAATTAAAACGACCGGATAGCTATTTCATGAATTTTTTTAAACGCACCCAGGGTGGCTCTGTTAGTACTTCTTTTAAATCACGAAAGGACTGGCAATATAACGGAAGTTTATCGGCAGCTATAGCAAAAGGCCGTTCGACCAGAAATTCATTTATTGGAATCGAAGGCAATCAAGGTCCCTACCGCTTAACCGGGAATAACGGCGAGCAATATATCATTATACTTTCGGGTACCGAACGAGTTTACCTGGATGGACAACTCTTGCTTCGTGGACAGGAAAATGATTATGTGATTAATTATAATACCGCAGAAATTACGTTTACGCCTAAAAGGTTAATTACGCTAAATAGCAGGATTATTATAGAGTTTGAATATTCTGATAAAAACTATGCACGGACTCTGAGTTATCTAAATCAGGAAATTTCCAATAAACGTGTGTCATTCAAGTTCAATTTCTATAATGAACAAGATAACCGAAATCAGCCCTTCCAACAAGATTTAACAACACAACAAAAACAATTTTTAAAAACTATAGGAAACCAGATTGATCAGGCATATTTCCCAAACGTGGATACGGTAACTTATAATACCAATGAAATCTTATACAAAAAAATAGATACGCTTGGGGCAACAGGAGTTTTTGTTTACTCCATTAATCCCGACCTGGCAAAATATAGGCCCGGTTTTACTTTTTTAGGCCCGAATAAGGGAAATTATACCTTAAACACCAATTCATCGGCAAATGGACGAGTATTTGAGTTTATACCGCCGATAAATGGTATTAAGCAGGGAAATTACGAACCTATAACTCTATTAATTACACCTAAAAAGCAACAATTACTAACCTTTTCTACCGATTATAAAGCCGGAAAAAATACGGTATTATCTAATGAGTTTGCCTATAGTAATCATGACTTGAACCTGTTTTCGTCAATAAACGAAGATCAGAATAAAGGGTTCGCATATAAATTTTTATTCAAAAACCAATTGGATTTATCCGCTTCTGATTCTGCAAGCCTAAAATTACTTACAGGCGCCTCCTATGAATTTACAACGCTTAATTTTAAAGCCATAGAACGATACCGGGCTGTAGAATTTGAAAGAGATTTTAATATTTTGAACACCAGGTTACCCTCTTCTGAGCAAATTGCCGGATTTAATTTGGGACTATTTAAAAAAGAGACGCAACGAATTGATTATGGCTTTACCGGATATTTTAGAGAAAAGAACTATTCGGGATTTCAACATCGCTTAAACAGCTTTTACCAAACCAAAAATTATCGTTTATCTTATTGGGGTAATATCCTTACTTCTTCATCAATAACTGATAAAGGGAATTTTTTCAGACAAAAAGCTGATGTGAGCCGTTTGTTTAACACCTGGCTGATTGGTATTAATTTGGATCAGGAACGTAACAAAACCCAAATAAAAGAAAGTCAGGTATTAAGTCCGCTAAGCTTCGCCTTTACACAATACAAATTTTACGTAGATAAAAAATCTGACAAGGGGAATAACCTGCATTTTGAATACAACAGGAGGTATGATAAACTCCCTTTTGAAAATAAACTTTCAGAATCTTCAATAGCTGATGTTTTTCAGGCATCTTATGAAATGAGTAAAAACGCCAATTCGCATTTGAGCTTTACTTCAAGCTATAGACATCTTAATTATAATAATCGGATTGCCAAACAAGATGAATCGTCTTTCCTGGGCCGCACCGATTATTCGCTTACTATGTTAAAAGGATTTATTAACACAGATATTTTTTATGAAGTAGGCTCTGGACAAGAAGCGAAAAGGGAGTTTACGTACTTAGAAGTGCAAGCAGGGCAGGGTATTTACACCTGGAACGATTATAACAATAATTCGATAAAAGAGCTTAATGAGTTTGAAATTGCCAATTATCCCGATCAGGCTAAATATATCCGAATTTTTCGCCTTTCTAACGAATTTAATAAAACCAATTACACTACGATTAATCAAACGTTACGCCTAACCCCTTTAATGCTTTTAAAGGATAAAAGGGGATTATTAAAATTTCTTGCTAAAATCTCTACTCAAACCGCTATTAAAATAGACCGGAAGATATTAGATAACTCCAATTTATCCGCATTTAACCCGTTTGATACCCGAATCAATGAATCGGAGCTCATCTCCTTAAATTCCTTTTTCAGGAATACCCTGTTTTTTGAACGTAATAACCCCGTTTTCGGTGTGGATTTTAATTATCAAACTTCTGCTAATAAAACGCTTTTAACCAACGGCTTTGACACCCGGAATAAAAAGGAAGCAGGAATAAGGATAAGGTGGAACTTTATTCAAAAGTTTAATTTAATTTTTGAACTTAATCAAGGTAACAAAAAATACAGTTCAGAGCTTTTTACGCAGAAAAACTATGCTATTGGTTTTGCCCAAATTAAACCCCAGTTGAATTACCAGTTTAACAATAATTTTCGCTTAACATTTACGGGCGGTTTTACCCAACAAAAAAACAAAATACAACTTGGGGGCGAAAAGAATCTGAATTACAATTTCAGTACCGAAAGCCGATATAATATCTTAAAAAAGGGCATTTTAACATCATCAATAAATTTAGTTTACAATGATTTTCGAGGTTTAGCGAACTCATCTATCGCTTACGATATGTTGGAGGGCTTGCAATCGGGGAAAAATTTAGTTTGGAACACCGGATTACAACATACAGTGGCCAATGGCATTCAACTTAACTTCAACTATCAGGGTAGAAAATCGGCTGATGTAAAAATTATACATACCGGAAGTATACAGGCACGGGCCTTTTTTTAAAACGAAAAAGGGAACCTTAAAAAGATCCCCTCACTCAGTCATAGTAATTCATTTTACCTTAATGATACGTCACTTTTCCCCATAATATATCCATCGGCGTACAGAATAACATTATATGTACCCGTTTGAAACGCATTGGGATTAGTCCAGTCTACCGTATACATCTTTCCATCGTTAGCAAATTCTATAGCCGTCTTGTAATTATATTGCAGCTCTTCATTATCAATAATAAACATTCCGGTATTATTTGTTACAATCAAATTACCAGCAGGGTCAATTAAGCGAACATATAGGTCATGCATCCCTTTTTCGGCTATAGCATTATTCGCTACAGTAAAGTTAATTCGAAATTTCTTGGCCTGATTAGCCCGGTTTACTTCGGTTTCTTTGCCGTTATTTTTAACTCTTAGAGGAATTACGGAAATGTCCCCTACTTTTAAGGCAGCAGCAGCTTTAACTTTTGTATTTAATTCCTGGTTTTGCCTTTCGAGTTCAGTGGCCTTTGCATTCACATTGCCTACAGTGGTTTGCAAACTATCCCGCTCCATGGTAAGTGCAGCATTTTTCTTTTTAAGCTCTTCAATATCAGCAGCATACTGAGCCACAAATTCACGAAGTTGTTTGAGATCCTGCTGGGCTTTTTCTAACTGGCCCTGAGTTAATTTACCTTTTTGTAATTGCTCCCTTAACTCAGCAATTTTTCCACGAGCTAATTCCTGCTCTTCCTTCATCTGTTTAGAAAGTACCACGTTTGAGTTATTGGATTTATCCAGCTCTGTTTCAATCTTATCAATCTCCATCTCCATCTGTGAACGCTCATCAGTTAACGTAACAATCCGTTCATTGGCTTTTTTATCTTTAAAAAATAAATAAGCATTTGTACCCAGTAGGGCTACAATTACCGCTATCAAAAAATATATTTTGTTTGAATCCTTGCGGTCTTTTTGTTCTTGAGGATTATTTTGTTCCATATTAAAAATTAAATAGTTATCGCTCTGTTTAATAGTATTGCAAATGGTGTAACAAATATAATGTTAGAAAACATTATTTGTTTGCAGTAAATATGAAGATAAAATATATCTAATAAAACAGCTACTTTTTAATAGGCATTATAGCAGGAAAATCAATTAGCTAATAATTCATTTACATATTTTAAAAATAGCTCTTGAGGGTTATATTGTTTAAATTCTGAGTTTAGTCTGGATACATTGTTCTTGTATTCATTATTAAAAAATATTTCAGTTACACTTGCTTTAATTTGATTCGGTGTTGGGGTTTCAGTTCTTAGATCAATGCCTAATTTAAAATAACCCACCCGGGCACAAATCTCATTTTTTCCCTCGTGTACGCCGGCAACTATTAAGGGAAGATCGTTTTGAATACCCAACATCACTCCACCATACCCGCCATTAGTAATATAAACATGAGCAAAAGGCATTACATCCCCAAAAGGTATATTATCTTCAACAATGATATTTTTATACAGACTATATTTTTCTTTTAAGAGAGAAGTTTCGCTGCCTCCTGTTGTAGCAATAACCAAATAATTACTCTCTTTAAAGGCTTCCAACGTTGGAACTATGATCTTATTTACATCCTTTTCTACTGTTCCCTGAGTAACCAATATAACTTTTTCGTAAGCAGTAACACGATCATCGTACCAGGGAGTTTTTTCACTTTCTGACCGATAAGGCAACAACGGACCAATAAATCGAACATTCTTACTTAGATCACTTCGATAATATTCAAACCCAGGAGTTCCGCTTTGAAGTAAGAGATCAGATTTATGCGCTAACGTATCAAACAAGCTTTTATCCGGACGGATATTATAGGGACTCAACATCTTTTTTAATGCTCCGTTAAGTTTCCGGAGAACAATAGTATGTGCGATTGTCTTTATCAGGCTATATTTCATCTTTTGAAAAAATGAAGATGGGGGATGTAAACCCATGCCTACCGGCGCAATATCTTTTGAATCTTCCACTAAAGGTGCAACCCCAATAGAGATAACGGGTTTACCCAAATGTTCTTTTATCATAGGAATGGCCGTAAAAAGAATATCCGCTACTATGAGATCAAATGGAAAGGATTTATATATTTCCAGGATATCTGAATAAAATTCGGGGCCACGAAGAATAAAAACATTAGTCAGAACAAATTGGAATTTACTTATGTCACTTTTATGCTTCTCTATTTGCAAACTTAAGTCCGTAATATCTTCGGTCATTACATCAAAAGCTTTATTCAAAGAATATAAAGGGATATCCAATTTTCGCATCTTTTCAGCGTAGAATTTAGATGTATACCAACGCACATCATATCCCTGTTTTTTTAAACTTACAGCCAAACTGGTCAAGGGGTTAACATGCCCGTCTGACGGATACGTTGCAAATAAAATTTTTTTTGAGTCTGGTTTTATAACAGCTTGGCTCTCCATTATTATTTTTATTAAACTTTACAAAAGTACTTTAATCAAATCAAAAATAGTGTTATTGTAATATGTGAATAAATATGATCAAGGATGCGATTTTTCGGAATAACATTCTTCAGATATTTTATGCAAAAGCACTGTAGCAGCGGTTTTTGATGGTGAATATGGAGGAGATTAGGAAAACATATTAACCTTTATGAATGTATTATTATCGAAAGGGTAAAAGTCAATTCCTAGTTATCATCTGTACTGATTTGTATTCACCATTAAAAAAAGAAAATCAACTTTGTGTAACTTTGAAAACTTTTTTCCGAATATACCTTTATGAAAAATAGCGTAATTAGCATATTTATCGCATTTATCAGTATATTAATTATACCCCTTAATAAAAGCTACGCTCAATCCAACACACCTCCTAAAAGAGAATTTAGAGGGGCATGGGTAGCCACAGTAGCCAATATTGACTGGCCTTCCAAACCAGGCTTATCTACCG
>JANWIB010000073.1 GCA_025450155.1 Sphingobacteriaceae bacterium | reverse complement strand
TTTGGGGCGATTTCTCCTTATTGTTTTGAATATGTCGCATCTACGCTATTCTGATAATTGGAACACAATAGCTTGTATGAAAGATACACGAACTGGACGACCATTTTGAACACCGGGCTTCCACTTCGGACCGTTTTTCAAAACACGAATTGCTTCTTCATCACATCCTCCGCCAATACCTCTTAGCACTTTAATATCTGTAAGGCTGCCATCTTTTTCAACAACAAATTGCATCGTAACGCGGCCACTAATATTATTCTCTTTAGCCATCTCCGGGTATCTCAAACTTCGTTGAAGGTATTTTCCCCAGCCCGTCTGTCCGCCTGCAAATTCCGGCTGTACTTCAATAGCGGCAAAGCTATACACGTTATTATCTTCGGTTACCTCGGCTTCACCTGCAGGTTCTTCTATTTTAATCTCCGCATTTGGATCGCCTTCAATTGTCTTTTGTCCGGGATCGGCTACTTTTAGCTCTTCCACAGTGGGCGGTTCTTCGTCACGCACCTGTTCTGCAGGGACAACAACCGGGGGTGGGAACTTCACCTGATCAACCTTTGGTTTTGGTGGTTCAGCAGGCGGCGGCGGCGGCGGGGTTTTCTCATCCACCGGGGGCGGTGCTGTTAAGGTAACTTCGGTTGTAATGGTTTTATCTTCCTTCGGAACGAATCCGGAAATAAGTTTTATAATCATAGGAGAGGCTACCAGTACTATGAAAATGCTTGCTCCTATTAATAACGCACGGGATGTAATCTTCGAGTTTTCTTTACGAAGCTCGTAGGCTCCGTAAGCTTTATTACGACCGGCAAATACTACTTCCAGCCACACCGGATCAAAAATATCTAATTTTGCCATTTTGTTTTAGGTTTAAAAAATGTTTATTTAATAAATTCCATCGCGCTTTAACAGCTCCTTTTCAGGATCTGAAATATCAACAATGGCATAGGTTTGAACATTAGTGATTTTCATCTCATCAAGAATGTCGACTAAATTTCTGTAATTCGATTTATCACTCGGCTTTATTAATACAATCAAGCCTTTTTTAGGGTTTCCGGTCATCTTCAATACTTCCTTATTCTTATCAATTAAGGATTTCCGTATACCCTCTTTACCAAAGTTAGTAACTGTTGGGGCCGTTAAAGGTTTATCAACCAAACCAATATACCACTCTATTCTATTCTTATTCCCCAATAAAATGGTCATTGTGCGGTTATCGGCTATATCCAACTTAGCCTCTTTATTCTCTTCGTCTTTATCGGGCATTGCCAGGTCCATTGCCTGCGGCTTTGCCAGGGTGGTGGTTAGCATGAAGAAGGTAATGAGTAGAAACGCAAGGTCGACCATCGCTGTTAAATCTACACGGGTAGACTGTTTCTTACTTCTAACCTTACCGCCACCTTTTTTACCACCCCCGGAGGAGGTATCTAATTCTGCCATCTTTTTTAATCTTTAATATGCAATAAAATTACTCCGCACCTTCCAGTGACGTAATTAAACTGAATTTGTTAATATTCTGTTCTTGCAAAATGTCTATTATATTTTTTACCGTTGGATATTCTTCTTTTGCATCACCCTTGATACTAATACGCATCTCCTCATTGTTGATCTCTTTTGTAGCATAACGGGCTTGCAATATCCATTCTTTTAGCTGATTATCGGTAGAATCGGTAGGGATGCCCTTTTGCACGCCTGCTTTATTACGTTCGTCCCCGCTCATGGCAATAACCTGCTTCAAATTAGCTATAGGCACTCCAAAAGATTCCATTAAGGAGAATCGTTTTGTCTCTTCGGGCGTAAACTTAATTTTAAACCGGTCACTCATCCGTTCCAACAGACGCACCCGAACGGGTTGTCCGGCTACCCCAAAGAAAATCTTGCCATCACCTACAGTAAGTGTGGCCATATTAGTTTGCGGTAATTTAATTTTTACGGTTGAAGAAGGGGTATCAACCGGAAGTGGTTCTGGTTGACGAGCAGTTGCTGTAAGAATAAAGAACGTAAGTAGTAAAAACGCTACATCACACATGGCGGTCATATCTATCGCTGTACTCTTTCTTGGAACTTTTACTTTAGGCATCGCTTATTTTTAAATATGTTTAATATAGAGATGAAAAAGTCCCGAACTTTCCATAAGTCCGGGAACAAAATCTTTACTAATTTTTTTAATGTTTGTGGGTACTAGCGTAAGTCTGAATAATCGAGAATCCGGCTTCATCAATCGAATAAGTTAATTTATCAATTTTTGAAGTAAAGATATTATACATAATAATAGCCAAAGCGGATGTAGTAATACCTGTAGCGGTATTAATTAGGGCCTCAGAAATACCATTTGCCAAAGCAGCCTGATCAGGAGCACCCGCAGTTGATAGCGCTGAAAACGCTTTAATCATACCTGTTACGGTTCCTAAAAGACCGGATAATGTACCAATAGATACTAAGGTTGCAATTACCGTTAAGTTTTGCTCTAACATGGGCATTTCTAAAGCGGTAGCTTCTTCAATATCTTTTTGAATAGCTAATACAGATTGCTCGGTATCTAGGCGGTTATCTACTTCAACTGCTTTATATTTTTCTAAACCGGATTTGATCACGTTGGCTACAGAACCCTTTTGTTTATCACATTCCGCCATGGCGGCATCGATATTTCCTGCAGTTAAAAGCGTTTGTATTTTTTTAACAAAAGTATCCACATTACCTGTTCCTGATGCTTTGTTAATCACAAAGAAACGTTCGAATGAGAATACAATTACCATCAATAACATGCCGATTAGCACGGGTACTATAACTCCGCCTTTGTAAACCATTCCAAAATAGTTTCCTGGAAGTGGGTGGCCATTTTCAGAATCGCCTCCTTCAAAGTTCGCTGAATTACCCATTACAAATTTCCATAAAAGGATACCAATCACGATGCAAATAACGATTGTTAAACTTGCAAAAATACTTGACCCTGAGCTCTCTTGCTTCGCGGTTGTTGGTTTTGGTGCGTTTGCCATTTCTTAAAAATTAGTTTAGTTTTTGATTGTAATACTATATTTAATTGATTTGTTTGTTGCTTAATAACATAATTAAATTTAATCTCCGAATTACATAAAATTATTTCAATAAACCAATTCGGAAGCGCAATTTTAATTAGAAAATAATCGCCTTAATAAAAATTGCCCTCATCACAAGACAATTCTTTTGCAATGAAAGTTATTTTTTTAATTAAATGCAAGTATCCATACAAAATTAATTATGCAGGAATTGTTTTTTATAACTACTATTTACCTTGTTGTAGGTGTTTTAGCGATTAAGTTTAGCCTATCGAATAATAATCAGTTGCCCTAAATTATTTGTATGAGTGCTGTTAAAAAGTGTTAAAGTGTATGCTGAACTTTAACGGGTTACGTATTTTTGTTTAATAAATGAAACAAAAGAGTATTAGTCTTATTATCGGTTTAATGAGTATTGCCTTGCTGGGTGTAATGGCTATGCAGTATTATTTTATTCGTGAGAGCTATCTGTTAAAATCACAACTATTTGATCAGTCTGTAAACGAAGCCTTAAATGCCGTAGTAAGTAAGCTGGAGAAACAGGATGCTATGCTTTTTTTAAAACGTAAGGCAGAGGGAAGAATCAAATTGGAGTATGCCCAAAAATCACAGGGTCCTACAAGGATTGAAACCAATTCCCCTCAAAAACAGGCTCAGGATTTCGCTAAGCAGCTAAAAATAAGGCAACAAAAAATCGATAAAGATTTTAATCGCAGAGATAGTTTATTACGTCAACGCTATCCCAAAGCACTGGTAATAAACAATGACTTCTATGAAACATATTTTAAAGATCCGGACGAATGGAATAAAGTACGTTTTCAGGTTAATATACAACAGAATATTGACCCTTACGGACGCGTTTTTCAAGATAAATTTGTTGATCTTTATGCGGAAGAACCAGATTGGGCAAGCCGTAAATTAAAAAAATCCTCTAATGATAGTGTACATTATCTGGTAGAAGACCCCATGTTGGGCTTTCAGGTAGTTTCGTTAGCAAAAGTTAATCCGAAATTAAAAAAAGATTTAAAGGATGAGGAAAAAAAGCAGGTTGGAAAAGTAACCCAATACCTGGATTCTGTAAAATTTGTAAAGCAAAAAAGTGCCATTTTTGAAGATTTGGCTCATGAATATGAGCAGGCATATATTCCGCTAAGCAAACGAATTAACTCTAAAATCATTGATGATTTATTACAAAAAGAACTTCTTAATAGAGGCATCAATCTTCCTTACAATTATAGGGTAAGTTCTGCGAATTCGGATTCCGTAATTTTTACCAAAGCATCAACAGAACAGCCCGAAAAAAATGGTGATAACATGTATAAAACATCCTTATTCCCAAAAGAAACCGTGCGGGAAACGGGCATACTACTGGTTACCTTCCCAAATAAGCCAAGCATAATGTTTAAAAACATGGATGTCCTACTAGTATCTTCCGCGAGCCTGCTTTTGGTATTAATTGGATGCTTTACTTATACGATATTGATTATTTTCCGCCAAAAGAAAATATCCGAAATGAAAACGGATTTCATCAATAACATGACCCATGAGTTTAAAACGCCTGTGGCTACTATCATGATTGCCAGCGAAGCATTAAAAGACCCCGAAGTTGTTGAAGATAAAAAACGTATAGATCGTTTGGCCAAAATAATATATGATGAAAATATTAGGCTGGGAAGCCATATTGAACGTGTTTTAAATATTGCCAAGATTGATAAAGGTGATTTGAAACTGGAAGAAAGCGAAGTGGAAATGCATGATCTTATATCGGCAGTAGTGGCTAGCATGTCGTTACAATTAGAAAAGAAGCATGCGATAATCGGCCTTGATTTTTCAGCAACACGATCCATAATAAAAGGTGATGAATTACATCTTAGCAATGTAATCTTAAATCTTTTAGATAATGCGGTCAAATACAGCAAAGAAACTCCCGAAATAAATGTTAGCACGTATAACAGTAGCAAAAACTTTGTAGTAAAAGTTACTGATAAAGGTATTGGCATGAGCAAAGATCAGCTTTCAAAAATATTTGACCAGTTTTACCGGATACCAACAGGTAATTTACACGATGTAAAAGGCTTTGGATTGGGATTGAGCTATGTAAGCAATATTGTTAAACATTTACAGGGG
Source organism: Sphingobacteriaceae bacterium (assembly GCA_025450155.1). Lineage (GTDB taxonomy): Bacteria > Bacteroidota > Bacteroidia > Sphingobacteriales > Sphingobacteriaceae > JANWIB01. The sequence goes on along the minus strand of JANWIB010000073.1, from coordinate 6,699 downwards.
ACAATAAATGTGAAGAGTGAAAAAGATAAGGGTTCTGTATTTGAAATTGGTTTCCCTACGCTTGAAGAATTGCCTGAAAAATAATTTATACGGATGAAAAAAATCTTATTGGTCGAAGACGATCCCAATTTGGGTATTCTCTTGCAAGAGTACCTGGAGCTTAAAGGAAAGTTTGAGGTAATCCTGGCAAAAGATGGCGATGAGGGCCTGAAAACATTCCACAAAGACACTTTTGATTTGTGTATCCTGGATGTCATGATGCCTAAAAAAGATGGATTTACATTGGCAAAAGACATCCGAAAAATAAATCCAACTATCCCCATTATTTTTGCTACGGCAAAGGGGATGATGGAAGATAAAGCAGAGGCATTTACCTTAGGTGGCGATGATTACATAACCAAACCTTTCCATATAGAAGAATTGCTTTTAAGAATTCAGTCTTTATTAAAACGTACAGCAACTCCAGAAGAACCGAAACAGTTTGATATTGGCAATTATCACTTCGATTATACCACACAAATAATCAGCCGGGGGGAACAACAACAAAAGGTTTCAACCAAAGAAGCTGAGCTGTTAAGAATGCTTTGTTTGAAAAAAAACGATGTCCTTACTCGTGAAGAAGCACTTTTAAACATTTGGCAGGATGATAATTATTTTAATGGCCGTAGTATGGATGTATTTTTAAGTAAACTACGTAAATATTTGAAGGACGATCCCGGCGTTGAAATTGTCAACGTTCATGGCAAAGGGTATAAATTATTAGTCAGTTAGAATTTACAATTGATTTACCAAACCATTTAAGCCTTAAGGTAATATTTCTTATTTTTACAAAAAAGGGGGATTTTGAACGCTCTGAAAACGCAAACACTTATAGACATTCCAATATCCGCTATCGCAAATAAAATCAATTATTTAAGTAGAAAGCTATTATATTGTTGAAAAAAATTAAGTCCAGGTTTTTTAATTAAAGTATAACTTAATTGAGTAAACCAAAAGGATTTTTTAAGGTTCTATAAATATCTGCTTTTAGTAGGTAAACGTTCTTAAAGTTTTAATAATGGAAGACGATTTTGAATTTGAATTTTCTGAAGATCCAAGATTTTCAGTAGAGCGTTATGAAGAGATGATCAGAAACCAGGATCAGTATTTTTTTGACGCTCAAGCATTCGAAAATATCATTGATTATTATATCGAAAAAAACGATCCGATAAAGGCATTGCAAGTCGTAGAGTATGCCGTTAACCAACACCCATTTGCCGCAATATTTTTTATAAAACAAGCTCAATTATATGTAGTTACCGGTAGGCTTGATCAAGCATTTGAGTCTCTGAATAAAGCAGAGACTTTAGAACCCTCCGAAGCCGATATTTACACCATTAAAGGAAACATATTTGAAGGGATGGAACGCCATGAAGAAGCCTTAGCATGCTATGAAAAAGCGCTGGGATTGGCAGAAACAACCGATGAAATTTTGTTGCACATGGCTTATGTTTACCAGTCAATGGGCGATTACGGCAATGCTATACACTACCTCAAGCTCTGCCTGGAACAAAACATGGAAAATCAGGATGCTTTGTACGAATTGGCTTTCTGCTACGACGTGCTGGATGAGCAGGAAGAAAGCATCCAGTTTTATAAGCAATACATTGATAACGAACCCTATTCTTATGCTGCATGGTATAATTTAGGCAATGCCTATAACAAATTAGAGTTATATGAGAAGGCTATTGACGCTTACGATTATGCGATACTAATAAAAGAAAATTTTGCCTCGGCCTACTTCAATAAAGGAAACTCATTAGTCCATTTAGATAAATTTTCTGAGGCCATTGAAGTGTACAAACAAACCTTTGAGTACGAACCACCCAATGCAGATACTTATTGTGCCATGGGCGAATGCTACGAGAAGCTGGAACAAATGGAAGAAGCACGTTCTTACTATAAAAAGGCCGTTAAACTCGATCCTAAATTAGCCGATGCCTGGTTTGGAATTGGCGTAACGCTCGATGCCGAGGACCGCTACTTTGAATCACTCCATTTCTATAAAAAAGCATTGGGTTTAGATGAAATGAACCCTGATTACTGGTTTGCTATTGCTGATGCACAATACAAACTTCAAAAGCTGGACGAGTCTGAAAAAGCGTATGAAAAAGTAGTAGAATTAAATCCTTTAGATATTGAGGCCTGGCTTGATTATTCTTCCATCTTATACGAACAGGAAAAAATAACCGCTGCCATAGAAACCATGTCCGAAGCAATTAAAAATAATCCCGAAGCAGCAGAACTGTATTACCGGATGGTTGCCTATCTGTTTGCCGATGGCCAATACAACGAAGCACTAAATTATTTGCAAATGGCTTTAACATCCGATCCGGCAAAACATCCCATTTTATTCGAATACTTACCACAGCTTCAAAATAATACGATTATCATTGATATTATCAATCGCTACACTAATTTATAACGATTAGGCATAATTTCATTACCAAACTTTAAATCCAATACTTATCTTGCCGCTTTAGTGTTGGATTTTTTTAAGATTTGTAGCTGCATGAACTACGTATTAACAAACATTCCCGAACGCACACAGAAACCACGAGAAAAAGGATTAACGATGGTGATGGATAAAGGGTTGAGTATACGTGAGGTAGAAAATTTTCTGGAAGTAGCAGGGCCCCATACAGACTTAGTAAAACTGGGATGGTCCACATCATTTGTAACACCCAATTTAGGGGAAAAGCTTAAAGTATATCACGATGCGGGAATGCCCGTTTATTTTGGGGGAACCCTGTTTGAAGCATTTATCATTCGTAATCAATTTGAAGATTACCGAAAGGTGCTGGATAAATACGGAATGAAATATGCTGAAATCTCTGATGGATCTATTGATATCCCCCACGAAGAGAAATGCGAATATATTAGAAAACTCAGCGAACAAATTACCGTTATATCTGAAGTTGGCTCAAAAGATGCGCAAAAAATTTTCGCACCCTATAAGTGGATTGCTTTAATGAAAGCCGAATTGGAAGCCGGCTCCTGGAAACTCATAGCCGAATCGCGTGAAGGAGGAAATGTAGGTATTTATAGAGATTCGGGAGAGGTAAGACAAGGGCTTATTGATGAAATTTTAACACAAATACCCGAGGATTGTATCATTTGGGAAGCTCCTCATAAAGATCAACAGGTTTGGTTTATTAAACTTTTAGGAGCAAATGTTAATATAGGAAATGTCACCCCGGCAGAAGTTATTCCACTGGAAACGTTAAGGCTGGGCTTACGGGGTGATACCTTTAATCATTTTCTCGATAAGTTTTCTGCCCTTTAATTTTAAAGTGTGTTCGGATGAAGAAGTATGGGTTAATTGGTTATCCTTTGGGACATTCATTTTCAAAGGATTATTTTACTGAAAAATTTAAAAGAGAAGGATTAACCGACTGTGTGTATGAGGTATATTCCATTCCTAACTTAAGTGATTTCGAAGAACTAATTAAGGAGAATCCCGATCTATGCGGATTGAATGTAACTATTCCGCATAAAATCGGAGTCATGTATTACCTCGATAAAATAGATGATGCAGCCAAAGCGATTGACGCGGTAAACTGCATCAAAATAGTAAAAGAAAATCCAGCCGAATCGTATTTTTCGGGCGAGCTTTCGTCAATGAAGGTAAAACTGATTGGCTACAATACCGATGCCTACGGTTTTGAAAAATCATTAACCCCACTGCTTCAAAAATACCATCAAGAGGCCTTAGTGTTTGGTACCGGAGGGGCATCAAGGGCAGTAACTTATATACTCGATAAACTGGACATTGATTTTCAACTTGTTTCCAGAAAATCAGGCCGAAAACAGATAAAATACGAAGACCTGAACAAAGAAATAATAGAAGATCACCTACTTATTATAAACACCACTCCCTTAGGAATGGCACCAAACATAAACGATTGCCCTGATATTCCTTATGAATATCTTACCAGTAAGCATTTGCTTTATGATTTGGTATATAACCCCGAGGAAACTGAATTTTTAAAAAGAGGAAAAGATCATGGGGCAACCATAAAGAATGGTATGGAAATGCTGTTGCTACAAGCTGAAAAAGCTTGGGAAATTTGGAATGAAAAACCGTAAAATGAAACCATCATGTGCCTGTTGCACACAAACAAAAATGAATAAAAAAACAGCACATGATAGCTTCTTCATCGCCATTAAAAAACAATTTATCCTGATGAAAAACCTATTTCTTCTATTCTTCCTATTCCTATTGGGCTTATCGGCATGCCAAAACGAATACGCTCCTAAACCACGTGGATATTTCAGAATTGAGCTCCCTAAAAAAGCATATAAGAAATATACTAGTGACTGCCCCTACACGTTTGATTATCCTGTTTATTCTAAAATTGTAAAGGATAATTCACGTGATGCTAAACCCTGCTGGAACGATATTTCTCTTCCGGAGTTTAACGCAAGAATCCACCTAAGCTATCAGTCGATAACATCTAAAAAAGTTTTTAATGAGCTCATTGAGGATGCACGCACTTTTGCCTTTAAGCACACGGTAAAAGCCACTGCGATAGACGAAAAAATGATTGCTTATCCTGATAAAAAAGTATATGGCATTTATTACGCTATTGATGGAAATACAGCATCTTCGGTGCAATTCTTTTTAACAGACAGCACCCGTAATTATTTAAGAGGAGCATTGTATTTTGCTGAAGAACCCCGCCTGGATTCCATTCAGCCCGCGCTGGATTTTATTAAAAAAGATATTGATGTTTTAATCAAATCTTTTCGGTGGAAATAGCTTATCGGTTAGGGTAGATACTTCTTCGGTATCGGGCCACTAAATTATAAATTGGTCGTGTAAACCAGATAAACGGAGGGCATTTAAAAACCGCAGCAATAAAACTACTCCAATGCCCCGTTTTTCGCCAAATTTCCATCATAGCATCTGCGCCTCTTAATACAGTTCCATTTTCGGTAATTACATGGATTTGTTTTTCCAATTGTTTCGAATTTAATTGGGGATACTCTTTTAAAAGATCGGTATGCTGATAAGGCTCTAACCTGAATTGTTTCTTAGTATCTATGCGGCTCAACCATCCGGTTACGCCTACACACATTCGGCAATTGCCATCATAAAAAACAACTGTTTGACTCATTTTATCTTAAAAATAAAGATATTAAACACTTTACGAATATGTTTTACTTTTGCTGTATATATGATTCAGGTAAAATCGTTTGTTTGTAATCCTTATCAGGAAAATACCTACATCTTATTTGATGAAAGCGGGGAATGCGTCATCATAGACCCGGGAATGAATAATGGCGCTGAACAAAACGCGGTTTTTAATTTTATATCAGAACAAAAACTTAAGCCGGTATTGCTTTTAAATACCCATTGCCATATAGATCATGTTTTGGGTAATAAATGGGTGCAGGATACGTATGGATTAAAACCACAATTTCATAAAGGTGAATTACCTCTACTAACTGCTGTACCCTCTTATGCTCCGCAGCAGGGTATTCCTTATGAGATTTCTCCGCTTCCTGAAAAATTTCTGCCCGAAGTCGGATCAATAACCTTTGGAAATAGTACGTTGGAACTAATTTTTTCGCCCGGTCACTCACCGGCGCATTTATGTTTTTACAGCAAGGGGAGCAATTTTCTTATTGCTGGGGATGTTTTATTTTATGGCAGCATAGGTAGAACCGATTTACCGGGAGGAAATTTTGATCAACTGATAAAGAATATTCGTGAAAAATTGTTCCTTTTACCCGATGATTGCACCGTTTATCCCGGACATGGACCTGCTACTGTTATCGGCTATGAGAAACAACACAATCCTTTTTTAAAATAAAGCCAGAAAACTATCCTGTGAATACGTCCTTATACATAGCCAAACGGTATCTTCTCTCTAAAAAATCCGTCAATGCTATCAATTTTATTTCAGGCATTTCTATGCTGGGCGTATTAGTAGGAAGCGCCGCATTGATTATTATTTTGTCTGTTTTTAATGGTTTCGAAGATTTGGTATTATCCATGTATAATAAGCTAACGCCAGAAATACGGATAGAACCCGCGAAAGGAAAAACTTTTAATCCACAAAGCATCTATTTCAACGCCCTTAAAAAAGACTCCAGAATTGCCAATTATACCGAAGTATTGCAAGAGAAGGCACTAATTCGATATGGAAAATACCAATACATTGGTTTGGTTAAAGGGGTCAGTCCCGATTTTTTAAAAGTAAGCGGCTTAGACAGCGCCCTGTCCGAAGGCAGTTTTACACTTAAAAAAGATGGGATAAATTATGCCGTAATAGGTGCTTCGGTACAAGCGTATTTGGGGATAAATATTCAGGATGATTTTCAGGATCTGGAAATATACTCGCCCAGAAAAGGCTCCAGAAATGCAATAACCGCCGCAGATGAGTTTGTTTTGCGGAGTATCCACCCTTCGGGTGTATATACCATTCAGCAGCAGTTTGATGAAATGATTATTGTTCCTTTAGATTTTTCACGCGAACTTCTTGATGAAGAGAAGGGTGTTTCTGCTATAGAAATCAATCTGAAAAATAGTGAAACTGCGGATATCCTGCGTGCAGGAATTGAAAAAAAACTTGGTAAAAATTTTACTGTTAAAAACCGGATACAGCAACACCAAGTTTTATATAAAACGTTGAATTTCGAAAAATGGGCTAC
>JANWIB010000072.1 GCA_025450155.1 Sphingobacteriaceae bacterium | reverse complement strand
TTGAAGAAGGCAGGTTAATTAAGTCATCTAGATTATAGTTCGATACAGACTCGACCAGTTTGTTCCATAGATAAACAGGAGTTAAATAGTTTCTATCCTCATTTATTCCCCTTACCCAATCTTTTCTATCGATAAACATACTATCCTGTCGAATAATAATTGATACATAAGTGGTTGGAGGAGCGCTATCATGGAAAGATACTTTAACAATATTTTCTTGTTGGCCATAAGATATTACAGGTTTAACAAGAAAAAACAGCGAGATAACACTATATGCAAAAAATTGAGTTTTGTTCATAGATCCAAATAAGGATTTAGTTAGCGCTGACTTCAAAGACTAAACTAAAGAGGAGCTTACTTAACTTTCTTCACGATTTCGTCTAAGGCACTGTCGTACAATTCGTCAATCCGCTCACTTATTCCTTTCATGATTAGTGTGGTTCTATCCGCACCTTTACGCATTGTATAATAAATACCGATGGCGAACACGGCATTTTTTAAAATATTAACGCAATTATGAAAACTCCAGTATTTCCGGGCTGTTTCCGGATCCAGCTGTGTAAAAAGAAACTCGCTGACACCAAACAAAAACAAATTAGAGAGAAAATAAACCACGACTGCCAGGTTGATCCAGCCAATGAGGCGTTCAAAAAAAGGGATCACATTGTCGGGTTCCCGCAGAAGATGGAAGGAGTTCATGAAGGCGAACCCTACTAGCATAATTCCTCCTGCGAAGCGTGTCCAACCTTGATATTCCGTAAAAGGTTCAATAAACAAGGTGTTGATGATAAAAAAAATTGAAAAAAGAATTAAACCGGCATATACCACTTTTTTATTGGGAATAACCCTACAATAAATATAGCTGAGTACTAAAAATTGGGTTATAAAATAGCTATTTACAAGGGTTATATTCGATCTTCCCATTTCATTCAAGACATAACTTCCTGCATCGGAAAAAGAAGAGGCTAATAACAGGATGCCCAGCATTAAGAGTATCGGATCCTTTAAATGTTCTTTTCCTGAAAATAAAACCAACAATAGCGGAAATACCACTGAAAAAGAAGAGACATGTTCAAGATAAGTGGAAAACATACATTAAACATTTATGGGATTAGTCCCTGTAAAACTAGATTATTAATTATTTTTACTATAAATCGTTACTTTTTACACGGCGGGCAATAGGATTCATCCTCCACATCCTCCACATAACTCGGACTCATCTCTTCATCACTTTTTCGGGTCAACAACAATTGCCGCTCTTTATCATCATTTAAGGCCAGGGTAGTCCAAATACCTATACAAGGCTGGCTGAATAAACGTTCAAAGGTATTTCTTCCAAAAAAATGCCATTCCATAATCCCTTTGTTATTAGCTATCCATTGTTGAGCCGTCTCCCAGTCAATTATATCTTTTTCAGTGGGAATAGCATTCGTTTTTATCCATTCCCCGTCCCCGTTTACCCCGATGGGTAAAATATGCAATTTCTTATCCTCATCCATTGCATAATGCAAGCCGATGCCTACACAGGAAGGATCGCTCAGAATAGTCTCCAAAGCCTTACGATCAATCTCATAGAACGTATTCTTATCCATTAAATTCGCTTTGTTATAATTCTCTATCCAGTGTTGGGCCAACACGCTATTAATGGGAGCACCTACTGTTCTTTTAAAGGGATTATCTCCGGGCAGGAAAACTGTACTTTTCTTTGTTTTGAGTTCGGGTGTTAAAGGTTGTTTGGTGCAGGAATAAAGAACAAAGAATACCAGAGTGGCGGCGGCAAGAAACAGAGTGGCTTTAAAGAGCGGTTTTTTCATGATGAAAAATAAATTAGGTTAATTGAGTTTATAATTGGTTAGTTAAAACTGAATAAACATACACATTAACACACAACTTATCTTTTACATAATTTTCACACTTTTTATACAGATATGTGTAATATGTGTGAAATTATTTTACCTTTTTTAAGAGGATTATATTGTTTCATATCGTTCACTTTTCATTTACAAAATATTAAAAACTACCGTCAATAGTTATAGGTCAATAAAATTGCTCCAAACAAATTTGGATAAGATGAGTTGATTATTTATTTCTAAAAGAAATATTAATTAATTAAATAATAACCTATGAAAACTATTTTGTCTATTATTTTTGGAGGGCTACTATTTAGCCTATCCTCAAACGCGTTGGCTCAGGATTGGAAAAAGACCAATCCGGCAATGAAGCAGGTTCTAATTGACACCACATTAGTGCGAACCATTTTAGTTACTATTGCCCCGGGCGAAAAGAGCCCTGTTCACACTCATCCGGCTCATGTTTTTTATGCACTCACCGATGGCAAACTGATGGTGCGTTATTCGGATGGAAAGGAGCAAATGTATGATTTAAAAGCTGGCGAATCAGATTTTAGTGATCCGGAACGTCCTCATACCAGCGAAAATGTTGGAGACAATACGCTGAAGTTTCTTTTGATCGAGTTGAAGGAACATCCCTATACCAAATCGGCAAAAAAATAAAACTGTATTTAAGTAAAACCAATGCATCCCTTAATCTATATTCTCCATATTTTAGGAGAATATAGATGATACTAGGATTACGCTTACACCAGATAGTGTTGCAAGGACTAGTATACCGGTTATGATATAAAGTATACCTACAATTACGGCGCTAAAGCCTGTAAAAGTGCCCGCTGATTGTGCTACGCTGCGTCCCTTAAATCGATATAAACTTATTGTTTCTCTTTTGACTATGCCTTTGTAGCCAAAATAAAAAAATAACGCACTCCCGATAATAGTTAGGGCTGGGAGGAGAAATTGTAAAAATGTTCCATGTACACTTTCAGCAACCTTTGCAGATAAGTCAAAGTAGCGATTCATTCTTTATTCAATTATAAAAAATCCCTCAACCTGTTTGAGTTGAAGGATTTAAAATGTAAAAACCGATTTATTTTAAAGTCCCAATATGCTGAACTAGGTCAATCAATTTGTTTGAATACCCCCATTCGTTATCGTACCAGGAAACTACTTTAACAAAATTGTCGTTTAGTGCAATTCCAGCTTTCGCATCAAAGATTGAAGTCCGGGAATCAGTTAAGAAATCCTGAGAAACTACTTCATCTTCAGTATACCCTAAAATTCCTTTTAATTCCCCTTCCGAAGCATCTTTCATTGCTTTCTTAATGTCTTCATACGTAGCCGACTTTTCTAAGCGAACAGTTAAATCAACAACCGAAACATCCGGAACCGGAACACGGAAAGACATGCCGGTTAATTTACCTTTTAAGGCAGGAATAACCAATGCTACCGCTTTTGCTGCGCCGGTAGACGAAGGACTGATATTTTGATAGGCGCCGCGTCCGCCTCTCCAGTCTTTTGCAGATGGACCGTCAACGGTTTTTTGTGTTGCCGTTACCGCATGAATCGTACTCATTAAACCTTCTACAATTCCGAATTTATCATTAAGAATTTTAGCGATAGGAGCCAGGCAGTTGGTGGTACAAGACGCGTTGGAAACAATATGTTGATCTGTTTTAAGTTCTTTATGGTTTACACCCATTACAAAAGTAGGGGTATCGTCCTTAGCAGGGGCAGACATGACTACTTTTTTAGCCCCGGCTTGAATGTGTTTTTGAGCATCAGCCTGGGTTAGGAATAACCCGGTAGATTCAATCACAACTTCGGCTCCAACTTCATTCCATTTCAAGTTAGCCGGGTCTTTTTCGGCTGTTACACGGATGGTTTTGCCATTTACTACCAGGTTGCCATTTTTGGCTTCAACCGTGCCGTCGAATTTTCCATGGGCTGAATCGTATTTCAGCATATACGCCATATAATCAGGCTCAACCAAGTCATTGATTCCTACAATTTCAACGCCTGGACGTGCTATTGCTGCTCTGAAGGCAAGGCGGCCAATACGGCCAAACCCGTTAATTCCTACTTTCATGATGATATTTAATTTTGATTAGTATAATAATTTAAAATGTTGTAAATCGGTTCTTTAACTATATTGCTTATCGAAAGGTTTTTATTGCGTGCAGTTTCTTTTAACCAATCTTGAAATCCCGCGGCTACTGTTCCGGCAAAGTTAATGGGAGCATCAGGATATTGCATCGTTAAAGGGATAACATATTTTTCAAAATAAAGACTAAAGCCTTCCATTACTACATTTTTCACATACGTTTCATTTTTGTTTTCCAGAAAAAAGTCAACAAACGAACTCAGATACAATGCTGGTTGGGGTTGGCGATAAACTTTATCCAGAATTTGCTTTCGGTCTGTATTATATCTATGAAGAAATTGTTGTTCCATATCTTCAGATAAAGTACCATTAAGATAGTTTTTTAATAGGTGTCGTCCGATCCAGTTAGCAGAACCTTCGTCTGCGAGAATGTACCCCAAGCCAAAATTATTAGTTTTTACTTTTTTTCCATCAAAATATGCCGCGTTGGAGCCGCTGCCCAATATGCCTACAATTCCAGGGGTATCACCACAAGTGGCAAGGGCAGCTGCCTTCATATCATGATCAACGAAAACCTTGGCATAACGAAAAAACTTACTAAAAGCATTCAATATGATTTCTTTCCGTTCATCTGATGATGCACCCATTCCGAAAAAATAGATGCGTTTGATTTTTTCGGCATAATTAATTAGCTGATCATTCTTATGTAATAACTGGCTAATAATTTTTTCGTCGCTGGCAAAGGGATTAATACCAATAGTTTTGAATGTAGCAACAATGTGCCCTTTATCCGAAAGTTTCCAGTCTGCATGCCTGGAGCCGCTATAAATTACAGCAATCATTTATATGGATAAGATAGTTGACATCTCTAGTAAATCTTCCTCGAGTTTAAATGTATGGTTATTTAAACACTCTTCCAGATCAGTTAATTGCATTTTATTGCCGCGGAGTCCCACCATTTTTCTGTTCTCTCCTGCAAGGAGTGCTTTAACGGCTGCGTATCCCATACGGCTTGCTAAAACCCGATCGAAGCTGGATGGGCTACCACCACGTTGCAGGTGTCCTAAAATAGTAACTTTTATATCAAAAAAGCCTAATTTTTCTTTTACAGCTTTAGCCACATGATATGCTCCACCATTTTTATCGCCCTCCGCGATAATAACAATACTGGAAGCCTTTTTACTATTGGCGCCTTTTTCTAATTGATGAATCAGGTCAGTAATGGCTGTTTCTTTCTCTGGAAGTAAAATGGCTTCGGCACCCCCTGCGGTGCCGGCGTGTAGAGCAATACAGCCGGAATCACGCCCCATAACTTCTATAAAAAACAATCTGTCGTGAGAAGCAGCGGTATCACGTATCTTATCAATGGCTTCAATTACGGTATTATTTGCAGTATCATATCCTAAAGTATAATCGGAACCGTAAAGGTCATTGTCTATGGTTCCAGGGATACAAATAACAGGAATGTCGTGTTCGCGGGATAAAATTTCTGCACCTGTAAATGTCCCGTCTCCTCCAATGGCAATAAGTGCATCCACTCCTGCAGCCTTTAAATTGTTAAATGCTTTTTGACGGCCTTCTACCGTATGGAATTCCACGCACCTTGCTGTTTTAAGTATGGTTCCGCCTAATTGAATAATATTGCAAACGGAGCGGGCATCCATATCCATAAATTTACTTTCAATCATTCCCTGATAGCCTTGCTGAATACCCACAACCTGTTTGCCCAGATAAATACTGGTGCGAACAACAGCACGAATGCAAGCATTCATTCCCGGTGCGTCACCTCCTGAAGTAAATACGCCTATTTTAGTTATCGTAGACACTATAATCCCATTGCTTTATACAAATATAAGGTGTGTTGATTACACTAAGTAATTTATTTTTCATTATTTCTTTCCCTTTGGATAATCATTTATATTTATTGCAAAAAATAAAAGAAAAACCGTTTTGGAAACAAACCTCCCCAAATTTGAATCGGTATTTACAATAGATTGTGTCATTTTTGCTTTCGATGCTGGTAAATTGAAAATACTTTTAATAGAGCGTAATGAGGAGCCCTTTAAGGACTGGCTCGCTTTGCCTGGAAATTTTGTAAATACGGATGAAGGGATTGATCAGGCGGCTGAACGTATTCTTTATGAGCTTACCGGTTTGAAAGGGATTTATATGGAACAGCTCCATATTTTTGGCGATGTGGGCAGGCACCCTCAGGGCAGGGTAATAACGGTTGCTTATTATGCTATGATTAGGCTTAGTGGGCAGAAAGAGCCAAAGCCGGTATCCTCTTTTGCTAAAAAAGCTTTTTGGCACGCTACTGATATGCTTCCAAAATTAGCTTTTGACCATACAAAGATTTTTGAAAAAAGCTTGCAAAAGATTAAAAATAAGATATTCTATTCGCCTATTGCTTTTGAATTATTGCCCGAAAAGTTTTCGCTTACGCAATTACAGCAATTGTATGAAGTTATTTTAAATAAGAAATTAGATAAACGAAATTTTCGAAAGAAAATGCTCAATTATGGAATTTTAAAAGAGCTGGATGAAAAGCAACAGGGGGTTTCTTACCGGGCCGCCAAGCTATACAAATTCGACCGAAGGAAATACAATAAATTATTTCAGAAGGAATTGTCTTTTGGAGGATGATTGATAGTTAATCCAATAAAAAAGGACATTACATGGATGAATCAATATCCTTTTTTTATTGGATTTTGAGCAGGGGCTACTCTACATGGAATTTTACCAAGTCATCAATTGGCGAACGTAATATTTTTCCGATTTTCATACCGTAATCTGTAGCAACTTCTTCCAACACGTTTCTGAAATTGTATCCAACGGATCCAATACAATTAAATTCATGAGATTTATAATCGGGATAGTGGCTTACCAGGTTTTTGAAGAAATCTTCGAACGAAGTTTTTACCAGGTTTCGTGTATATTCAATATGAACATTATTGTCGTAAACAAACTTGCTAAAACTTGCTAAAAAACGATTGGCTAACGGTTTGGTGTAAACGTTATCCTCTATTTCGTCAGTAGTTAGCTTAAAGGTATTCCAGAAATTTTCACGCACCGCTTCAGGCATATATCCCCTCAGGTAATCTACTATCAATTTCTTGCCAATATAACAACCACTGCCTTCATCGCCTAAAATATAAGCGGCAGAATTAATGGATAACGTGATTTCTTTCCCATCATATAGGCAAGTATTGGTTCCGGTACCCAGTATAGCGGCAAATCCCTTATTTTTTCCTAATAAAGCTCGTGCCGCTGCTAATAGGTCATGGCCGATAAAAACTTTACTTTTTGTAAAAACAGCGCTCATGGCTTTGGCTATGACTTCGGCTTTTTCTTCATTATGAACACCTGCGCCATAATAATTTACTTCTTTAATCTTATCAAAAGCTAAATCACGCGGCAAGCCATTTTTTAGCGAGTTGATAATATACTCCGTATTTACGAAGTAGGGATTATATCCTTCAGTGTTGAAGTAAATTTTCTTGCCTTCTTCATTAATCAGGCACCAGTTAGTTTTGGTAGACCCGCCGTCTGCAATGATGATCATGTTTAATTTGAGTTTAGTTATTGCTAAAGTATAAATTTTTTCGAGTGTTTTAAATACACACTATTTTTTCTTAATATAAAACTAACGTTAAGGTAATTGTTTCTTAAATATAAGGCAATTCGTTAAAGAATAAATGATTAATTATCCTTGTGTTTAAATATTAAATTAGCATTTTTTAAAATGAATATGATAGTTGACTTACGCAGCGATACGGTAACAAAGCCAACAGCGGGAATGTTGAACGCCATGTTTTCTGCTAAAGTGGGGGATGATGTATATGGAGAGGATGAAACAGTAAATAAGCTGGAAGCAAAAGTGGCAGATTTATTTGGAATGGAAGCGGCAATATTTTGTCCATCGGGTACCATGACTAACCAGATTGCAATTAAATGCTCCACAAATCCTCTGGATGAGGTGATATGTGATGAAACCGCTCATGTATATCGCTATGAAGGCGGAGGAATTGCATTTAATTCTTCGGCTTCGGTTCGGGTATTATACGGCGACCGGGGACGCTTAACTCCTGAATTGATCGAAACAAATATAAATCCGGATAACATTCATCACCCTAAATCATCCCTGGTTGTTTTAGAAAATACCGTTAACCGTGGGGGAGGTAGTTACTACCGAGTGGAGGATATAGAACCCATTTATCATTTATGTCGATTGAAGGGTTTGAGCCTTCATCTGGATGGTGCCAGACTTTTTAATGCTTTAGCCGAAACAGGAGATGACCTTAAAGATTATGGGAGAATGTTTGACACGATATCAATTTGTCTTTCTAAAGGATTGGGAGCGCCTGTTGGGTCTGTGTTATTAGGAAGTCATGAAATGATACAAAGGGCACGAAGAGTGCGGAAAGTGTTGGGCGGAGGATGGCGACAAGCGGGTTATCTTGCCGCAGCCGGAATATATGCGTTAGATCATCACATTGAACGGTTAAA
This sequence comes from Sphingobacteriaceae bacterium, assembly GCA_025450155.1. GTDB lineage: Bacteria > Bacteroidota > Bacteroidia > Sphingobacteriales > Sphingobacteriaceae > JANWIB01. The sequence continues at coordinate 3,571 of JANWIB010000072.1, read as the reverse complement.
AGAAGATCATGCGCAGGCCAGAATCTTGGAAGATGCCCTGCGTAAATTACCTTACATTGTTGGAGTACTTCCTGTTGAGACTAATATTGTAATATTTGAGCTGGACGATAATTTTAAAAGTGAAAATTTTGTGAGCCAGCTAAATCATCAGGGGATTAAATGCAATAAGTTTGGTATGCACATGGTTCGAATGGTAACCCATTTGGATATTACCTCAGAAATGATTGGTTACACCATTGAGGCGCTTAAAAAAGTGCATTATCATCATTGATTTAATTTGTTAATGTGAGAATTTGGCAATTCAATATCATTTGGTTGCATTGAAAATATATGTTTACAGGTATTATAGAGGCTACAGGAAAAGTAATTAATTTAAGAAGAGAGCAGGATAATCTTCATGTAACCGTTATGTCTGCTATTTCAGCGGAATTAAAAGTGGATCAGTCGGTTTCTCATAATGGGGTATGCTTAACGGTGGTCGATATAAAAAATGGAGCGTATACGGTTACCGCTATTCGTGAAACTCTGGAGAAAACTAACCTAGGAAGATTGCAGATTGGCGATTTAGTTAATTTAGAGCGTTGTATGCAATTAAATGCCCGTTTGGATGGCCATATGGTGCAGGGGCATATAGATCAAACGGCTACTTGTATTTCGTTAACAGAAGAAAATGGAAGTTGGCTTTATACCTTTCAATATGATCCGTCTTTAGGAAATATTACCGTTGAAAAAGGTTCTGTTTGTGTTAATGGGATTAGCCTGACGGTGGTTAATTCGTTGGAAGATCGTTTTTCTGTCGCTATTATCCCGTACACTTACGAAAATACCAATCTCAAAACGATAAAGCCCGGTGACACGGTAAACCTGGAATTTGATATTATCGGGAAATATGTAAAACGGTTGATGGCGAAATAGGATGTTCGGGCTAATCCTATTTAATGAACAGCTCCTAATGCAAGTGCCAGGAACCCAAATCCTCCAAAAATTAAATGAATGAGAATTGCAATACTTGTATTTTTTCGCACTTGCACTATAGCAGGCAGAATAAAGAAAGTAGGAAGTCCTGCTAATACCAGGTCAATCCCCATTGGAATATGCCACACAGACCAAAATATTCCATGAAAAAACCAGGTCCAGTTTTTAGTTAACAATTCTTGACGGGGTTGAATATATCCTCGCCATAAAAACTCTTCACCAAAAATGTTGAAAAAGAAAAATAATGGCCAAGCATATAGTATCCACATATGCTCTTTATTTAAGGGCATATTCTTAAAAAAAAATGGTGTTGCGTCAAACCCCATTTTGGGCATTAAAATTTTCGCTATTAAAAAAGAAGACAGACTTAATAAGACAAAGGCTATTATGGTCCATAGCCAATCTTTCCGTGAGAGTTTTTTAATCCTCATTCTGTCTAAAATAGTTGGAAGTTTATAGGAACCAATTTCTTTCCCTGTTAAATAAATTGCACCTAGAAACATGGGTATTAATACTATACCGCCCACGCAAGTAAAATAGATAATCTCTATGGGTTGCTGAGAATGCATTTCCATAAATGGTATAGCAATTTTGCAGGCGATGTAATTTAGTAAAGTTGGTATCCCGAATAACCACAAGAAATCGGCCCATTTTAGGGATTTAATTGGCTGCATAGTCTTATTGTCTAATTATTCCGTTTTTTAACACTGATAAGCAGAACGATAATTCTCTATCTCGAGTTTCGGGTGGTTTTCTGAGGTTTTTCTTCCAGTTGTTTTAATTTCTGGTATTCTTGTTCCCACAATTGTTTCCATTGTTTACCGTGGCATTGTTCCAATATTTTTTCTACGGCAGCATTGTTTCGTTTAACGCTGTCTATCAGGCCTTCATAAATAGCATCCCCAACTGTTGTATAGTCAAAACCTAACTTTAAAGCGGCTTTCTTTCGCAAAATATCATCTGTACTATACGGTCCGCCAATAAAAAGATATTCTAGTCTTTTTAGGGTATCTGTCTTCACCTGATTGAGCGGTACATTTTGCACCGAAGCTCCTTTAGATTGGCAACCCGCCCATAACAGGCATGCTGCTGCAAATAATATCTTCATAACTTTTTTATAGAATGTTTCTCCCCTTCATGGCCTGGCCAATGGCCTGATCCATTACCCGTTCTGCAAAAGGGCGGGTAAATTCATTTAAATCATCTACTTTTTTTAGAATCAGGTCTTTATTTCCGGAAATTAATGAATCTTTTAATGCTCGAATGTATTCGTTGGTTTGACTAATTTCAGTAATGGAAAGAAAATCTTTATTCTTTTCTAGAAAACGTTCGGCCGTATAAACCATTTGCTCGCCTTCGGTGCGGGCTTCAATCAGCATCCGTTGCGACACATCATCTTTGGCATAAACAACTGAATCCAGAAGCATTTTTTCCACTTCCTCGTCGGTTAGGCCATAGGTAGGTTTTATCTCCACTTCCTGTTTTACTCCCGATCGTAATTCAACTGCCTGAACCGTTAGAATACCATCGGCGTTCAGCAGGAAATTGATATCCACTTTAGGTAAGCCCGCAGGCATAGCTGGAATGCCTTTTAAATCAAATTCGGCCAATTTTCGGTTTTCTTTCACTAAATCGCGTTCGCCCTGGTAAACAGAAATTTTCATGTTAATCTGCCCATCAACCGAAGTCGTATATTGCCTTCCTGCTTTTGTAGGTACTTTAGAATTACGTTCGATAATTACGTCCATTAATCCACCCATTGTTTCAATGCCCAATGAAAGGGGGGTCACATCCAACAGTAAAATATCTTTTCTGTTCCCGGCAAGAATGTCTGCCTGAAGAGCAGCTCCTAAAGCTACTACCTGGTCGGGGTCAATTTGATCATGAGCCTGCTTTTGAAAGAAATTAGCTACTTTCTGTTTTACCAGAGGGGTACGTGTAGAACCGCCCACTAAAATAATTTCCTGGATGTCTGCAACAGTTAACCCGGCATCAGCTAAAGCATTTCTACAACAAAGAATAGTCTCGTCAACTTTTGGCATGATTAGTTCTTCAAATTTTATTCTAGTAATCGCACATGGAATATCGCCTACTTTATCATTAAAGATATTTTGGGTAGTCAAAGCTTTTTTGGCTTCTTCAGCCTTTAACCGCAACGCTTGAGATAGTTCTTTGTTGGAAGCAATTTCTTTTGTATTCAGTTTATTCTGTTCTATCCAATAGTTTAAAATAGTCCGGTCAAAATCGTCGCCACCCAAGAAGGTGTTTCCATTGGTAGCGAGTACTTCAAAAATGCCATTCTGAATTTTCAGAATAGAAACATCGAATGTGCCTCCTCCTAAATCATAAACCGCAATGGTTTTTTCTTCTTCCGGATTTAAACCAATGCCATAGGCCAGACTGGCAGCTGTGGGTTCATTCACGATGCGGAGCACATCTAAACCGGCAAGTTTTCCGGCATCGCGGGTTGCCTGGCGTTGCGAATCATTAAAATAAGCAGGAACAGTAATTACGGCACGGTTAACAGGAGTTTTTAGCGCATGTTCTGCCCGCTCTTTCAACTCTTTCAAAATCATAGACGAGAGCTCGATAGGTG
>JANWIB010000071.1 GCA_025450155.1 Sphingobacteriaceae bacterium | reverse complement strand
GAAATAAAAGATGCAGTTAAACGAGAAGAGTTCATAGCACTGTTAGTGAGGCTGACAAAGGAAGGGAATGGCGAATTGTTACTTTTCGATGCGGCTTTATCCGAACCTGCGGTCATGGCTCGTTTGATGGAAATGATAGCAGCTAATTATAATCTGGATGAAGCATTTGAGTTGTGTATCATTTATTCACGACATTTCAATTTACTGACTGCCGTAGAGGAAATATCTAATCCGCAAGTCAAACGGGTTATGGAAGAAGCTTATTTACTATCAAACGATGAAGAATTAGCAATGTTGAACACCGAATTTGCCAATCCGACAAACAGACAACTGATGGCACAACGAATGTCCGATATTGCGAATAATCCAAGTGGTGATTCGGGAGAAGGCTCCGGTGGTGGAGGTGAACAACCGCCATCTGGAGGAAGCTCTGGCAGTTCAGGAGGAAGCGGGCAATCATCCAGATTGTTGAATCATGCGAATATTATCAGCTGGTTAGAAGGAGTAAAACCAAAAAACAAAGAGCCCATAGAATTTTATTTAAAGTACCAGGCAAGCAATAAGTCTTTGGAAGAATTAAATAGCTTGTTGGCCAATCGCTCAAAATGGGCCAACGCGGAAAAAACTATTCTAAAACGAATAGATTTATTATCCATCAATTGGAAACCATATCCAGGGTTTAGAGAATGGTTTTATGATCCGAATTTGTCAGAGGACATACGAGCTGCTGTGGGGCATTTTCTCGCTGAGGCTGAAGATAAGCGGGCACTAGCGATGATTGCTGACAGAATTGCTGAGCCGGGATTCAAAGAATCTTTAAATAACCTTTCAGTAAATGAATTAGAACAGCTTCTTCGTTCAACATGGAATGCCCTAAAGGCTCTGTTTGAAAGCATGCCCAATTACAGTAATATAGCCTTTTTCCTAAATCGTATCCAGGATCATGAGAAAAGAGCGGCAGTAATGAATTACCTAAAAGGTCTATCACCCTTATTACTGGACAAACTTGACCGGGAGATACAATTACCTGGTTATAGCGGTATTGAAGCGCTTTCCACAGGTGAACTGATAGCAATGCTTTCTAATAAAATCTTCTGGATGAAAATATCGGATGCCTTTCCCCATCTTAACCGCTGGCTGGATAGAATGAATAGAAAAGAAGAAATAGCAAAATATTTAAGCGGACTGTCTGATGAACATTTAGCACAACTCAATACCATTCTGGCAAAACCTGAAGCTGCGGTCGCAATGCAGTTGTCAGAAATGATTCAGAAGGGGTATAATTTAGATGAAGCCTTCAATTTAGCCGTAAAATATTCCAGGTATAACTATATACTCCACTTCGTAACCGGCATGTATGAGCCACGAGCTAAACGAGCTGCAGAACTATTTTTTGCAGAACTCAATTCTGAGGAGGGGCTTATACGTATAAACAATATCTTATCCGATGTGTCAAATAAGATTCGTATAACCGACAAACTGGTTGAAATAGTAGAGCGAGGGGGTACTGGTGAGAAAGAAAACATTAGGCAATTGTTTCTTCTTGGGGATTCGGGCGGCGGAGGGAACGGAGGTGGTGGAGGACAACCGCCCTCAGGCCCCAGAGGCTTAAGCGGTGGCGATTCAGGCTCAGGTGGTAACGGCGGTGGCGGAGATTCAGGAAGTGGTGGGCAACCACCCCGGGGGCCGAATGATTCGAATATTATTGATTGGTTAGCAAGCGGGGTAAAACCTAAAAATAAGGAGGCAATAGCGTTTTATTTAAAGTATCAGGTAGGCAATACGTATTTAGACGAATTAAATGGGATGTTGGCTGACCGTTCAAAATGGGCTAATGCAGAAAAATCTCTCCTAACACGAATCAGGCTGTTATCCGAGAAGTGGAATCGCTATCCGGGGTTCACTTCCTGGTTTCGTGACCCGAATCTATCGAATGAAATACGGACTGTTGTGGGGCATTTCCTCGCCGATGTTGAAGACAAGCGGGCATTGGCTATGATTGCCGACAGAATTAGTGATCCGGCATTCAAAGAATTGTTAAATAGCCTTTCGCCCAATGAAATAGAACAATTACTTCGTTCAGAATGGGGTGCACTAATGACCCTGTCTAAAAACCTGCCTAGTCACGATCAAATCGTTCTCTTCCTTGCTCGTATCCGTGATCATGAAAGAAGAACAGTCGTGATGAATTATCTAAAAAACCTACCCCTTGAGACCCTTGATAAACTTAATAAAGATATACTTAGTCTTAAAGGTGCTGAAACCCTTACGGCAGATGGGTTGATAGCCATGCTTGCTAATAAAATCGCCCGGATAACAATAGAGAGCCTTCCTCATCTGAAAAGCTGGATGGCTAACATGGCTGAAAGAGAACAAATAGTGCTCTATTTAAGCAATTGGTCTAAGAGTCGTTTGATACAACTCAATGCTATTTTAGAACTACGTTCATTATCAACGTATTTGTCAGAAATGATTCGAAATGGTTATAATTTAGATCAGGCATTCAATTTAATTATAAAATATTCCTCTTATAAGCCTATTTTCTATTTAGCATCCGAGAGTCGGCAAGCTAAAGGAGCGGTAGAACTATTTTTTGCAGAACTAAATGATGAAAACACATTGAAACGTATAAATGAATTGCTATCTGATCCGTTCAGAAGGACCCGGCTGAGAGATAAATTGGTTAAAATAATCGTTGAAGATGAAAGTACAACGCCACAAGAAAGTATCAGGCAGTTATTTCTTAACGAATTGCCAAGCTCAGGCGGTGGCGGAGGATAACCTATATCGAGTCATGACTGGTTCTGTTGGTTTTAAAGAGGCAATAGATAAGACACACATTATCTTATAAAGAATAACATAAATAGTAGAAAATACCATATTCATGAGTTTTACTCTAATGGGCAAAATGACACCTAATGGAGGGGGAAAGACCATAGGCGGACCTTTTACACTATCGTTTGGTAATCAGGAATCAAAACGGTTTTTAATGGATGGACTTGATAATGTTAAGGAATTGAATCCATAATATTATATGAAATAACACTTTGGGGATTACTATTAACCCTTGGTGTCAGTCTTTCTGCTTTTACCGAAGCGTTGCTATTTACATTAAACTTGTATTACATAATGACGCCTCTAAAGGGTTGCATATGTAGTTTAAAATACCTTTCTTTAAAAAAAATGTTAAGGAAGACTTTATGTTAGAATAAGTAATGGAAAAAACGATAATGATAATTACTGAGAAGAAAAAATTTAATTTAGAATATGAAATAAAGTCATCTCCTAAAATATTATATACTTTTTTAAGTGAACCCAATGGACTTTCTCAGTGGTTTGCTGATGATGTTACCTATCGCGATCAAGTGTATACATTTAATTGGGATGGCGAAGCACATAAAGCCAAGTTATTATCGGCAAAAGAAAATAAGCTTGTGAAGTTTAAATGGATGGAGGATGAGCCTCACTGCTATTTTGAAATGGAAATTGTTCAAGACGAATTAACAAACGATGTCGCGTTATCTATAACAGATTTTGCGACTGAAGATGCCTTGAATGATCGTAAACTAATTTGGGATAATCAAATCCAATATTTGGTTAGCGTTTTAGGTGCTTAGGGAAGTTTAATTCCCTATTTTTGTATTGTGAAGAAGATTCATCTATTAGTAATTAAAGCCTTTATCCGGCCTTTTTTCGTTACCTTTTTCATCGTCATGTTTGTTTTGTTGATGTTATTTTTATTTAAATACATTGACGATTTAATAGGGAAGGGCTTTGAGTGGTATGTTATTCTTGAATTATTGTGGTACGCCTCGGCTACCAATGTGGCCATGGCTCTTCCCTTGGCCATGCTGCTTTCGTCTATCATGACATTTGGAAGTTTAGGCGAAAATTATGAGCTGGTAGCCATAAAAGCTGCGGGCATATCCTTACAAAAAGCAATGATACCCTTAGTGCTATTAGTTTCGGGCCTAAGCCTTGTTGCGTTCTTATTCTCAGATTATATGCTGCCGGTGGCCAATTTGAAAATGGGGTCTTTGCTATACGATGTTCGAAATCAAAAAGCCGCTTTTTTAATTGAAGAGGGAATATTTAATAGCAGTATCCCAGGATATTCTATCCGGGTGCAAAAGAAGGATGATGATGGGCAGACACTGTATGGTGTGGTGATTTATGAGCATAATATTAATACAGGAAATGTAAATGTATTGAAGGCACAGCAAGGCAAGATGTATCGTACAGAAGATGACCAATATCTGGTATTGAAACTTAAGAACGGGGTGCGCTATGAAGAAACTCCAGGAGAGAAGCAGTATAATCCCCGGCAACGTTTTACCCGTTACCGATTTAAAGAAACAGAACAGAAATTTGATCTTTCCAGTTTTGTGCATACAAGAACCGATGAAAATCTGTTCAAATCTAATTATGCAATGCTCAATTTAAGACAGCTAAAGTATTATAGAGACTCTACGCAACAGCAGCTTGATAGCAGCGTAAAAAGCTCTTCAAAAAGTATTCAAACAGTATTTAAGCTGCATAGCTTACCTATCAGACAAATAGAGACAAAAATGATCAAGTTATATAGAAATCAAGTCTCAGAAATATTGCCTCAGCAAACGCGATTAAGCGCCATTCAAAGCGCCATTAATGAAGCATCCTCTGTAAAAACAATTTTGAGCGCAACATCGGATATAAACAAAGATTATAACCGTCGGATACGGCGATTTATTATGGAATATCAACGTAAATTTACGCTTTCAATTTCGTGCCTGGTGTTATTTTTTATAGGTGCCCCATTAGGTGCAATTATCAGGAAAGGTGGTTTAGGATTACCTGTGGTAATGGCAATCATATTTTTTCTGATTTACCACATTATTTTTACTATTGGTGAAAAATCAGCAAAAGAAGGAACTATTTCACCTTTTTTAGGTATGTGGATATCCGTTATCGTTCTAACACCGGTAGGTGTTTTTCTCACCTATAAAGCAACCGTTGATTCAGCCTTATTTGATGTAGATTATTACAAGCAAATGATGCAGAAATTCTTTAAAAGGCAAAAGGCGGTTTGAAGTTAATCTTTACATATAGATTATAAGATTTGCCCAATCAGGGAGTATTTTTGTTTCTTAAGCATGGAAATTAAATTAAACACGATAGAAGAAGCAATAGAGGAGATTAAAGCCGGACGGGTAGTTATTGTGGTGGATGATGAAGATAGAGAAAACGAAGGTGACTTGATAATGGCTGCAGAATTTGCTTCCGCGGAGAAGGTCTGTTCTGTCACAACTGGACCCACTCATCTAACCTCACCTAATAGCTTGGATTTATGGTAAGATACACTACAGGGATCATCTGTGCTCCAATGAAAAGCTCCCGCGCAGCAAAATTAAAGCTTCCTCCGATGGTGGTCAATAATACTGATCCGAAAAAGACAGCATT
>JANWIB010000070.1 GCA_025450155.1 Sphingobacteriaceae bacterium | reverse complement strand
TTACCCACAAAATTATTTATTTCCTGGAAAATCTTACCTTCTATAGCATCCTTTCCATAAATAAGGCTGGTTATAGAAATGAGCATGATTAAAAGTGGGGCCAAAGAAAAAATGGTGTAATATGCCAGTGAAGCACTCATTTTTAAGGCACTATCGTTTAAAAAACCGATGCATGCGGTTGATATTAATTGCCAGGCTTGCTTTAGAGAGTTTTTAAAATTCATAGCATTAGTTTTTATAGTATTCCTTCTAAAGAATACTTAAAAAACTAACGTGCATAGATAAAGTTTCTACCGGCTTTATGCTTATCGTTTAGAGATGATAAGCAGGTCGAGATCTTTTGGAGTAATATGGAACCGTTCTGCAAGATCCTTATTGGTTACTTGTCCCTGGTAAAGATAAATGGCATTTCTTACCCCGGGTTTCTCCCAAATTACATTCATAATTCCGCCTTTTTCACCAATATCCATAAGAATTGGCGTAAAAATATTGGTTAAGGCATAAGTAGCCGTTCGTGCCACCCGCGAAGCAATATTTGGAACGCAGTAATGTATTACATCATATTTTCTAAAAACAGGCTGATCGTGAGTGGTGATTTCTGAGGTTGCAAAGCACCCTCCCTGATCAATACTTACATCAATTATCACCGAGTTAGGCTTCATCTTGCTTACTGTTTCTTCCGAGATCAGGCAAGGACTACGCCCAGTATTTGACCGGATAGCTCCAATAACTACATCGCAGGTAGTTACCGCTTTATGAAGTACAATCGGCTGTATTACCGAGGTAAAAACCCGTGTTCCAATATTGGTTTGCAACCGGCGCAGTTTATACAGCGAACTATCAAATACTTTTACTTCTGCTCCTAAGGCTATAGCCGCTCTGGCAGCATATTCGCCCACGGTACCAGCGCCTAATATGACAATTTCTGTAGGTGGAACACCCGTAATACCACCGAGCATCAATCCTTTTCCCTCAAAAATATTACTTAGATATTCGGCAGCTATTAAAATGGAGGTTGCGCCTACAATTTCGCTCATGGCTCGTACCACGGTTAATACTCCCCCTTCATCCCGTAAATATTCGTATGCCAAAGCCGTAATCTTCTTCTTCATTAAAGATTGCAGGCATTCTGCCGTAATGGTGGTGATTTGAAGTGAAGAAAATAGCACCTGCCCCTGTTTCATTAATTTAATTTCTTCGGCTGTTGGAGGTCCTATTTTAACAATTAGGTCGGCCTGATAAACTTCCTTTTTGTCGTAAACAATTTTTGCACCCTGCTCACTGTAATGATGATCCATAAAGTTTGCAGTGGCTCCCGCCCCCGCTTCAACAACTACTTCATGTCCGTTATTAACCAAAACAGCAACAGAAAGAGGTGTCAAGGCAATGCGTTTTTCCTGAAATGCTGTTTCTTTTGGTAGCCCGATATACAAACTGTTTTTCCGGGTTCTGGTTTCGAGCATTGCCTCCTGTGGTTGCAATAGGCCTTGTTTTGCAATGTCAGACAACTCGTTCATCATTGTTCTTTAAAGTGAAATTATGTTCAAGATACAAAATCTATTCGGTTTGATAGTAATTGCTTTCTAGTGTAATGTGCCTGGCATTTTTATCACCGATACGTATATGGATGATACCCGACTTTTCGGGCAGTAGATTTTCGATTTTTTCCGGCCACTCTATAAAACAATAATTTCCAGAATAGATATAATCTTCATAACCCAAGTCTAATGCTTCTGTTTCATTTTTTATTCGGTAAAAATCAAAATGAAAGATGGAGCCGCTGGGTGCCGAATATTCGTTTACAATAGAGAAAGTAGGGCTCGAAACCAGATCTTTTACTCCCAGTTCGGCACAAAGCGCTTTTATTAAAGTGGTTTTTCCGGTTCCCATATCGCCATAAAAGAGGAATATTTTTTGATCGGGAGCAAAAGTTAACAGCTTATGTGCCGCCGTTGGCAAATCGTTTACGTTGGCGATAGTTAATAACATCAAGCAAAAATACAAAAACAGGAAGCTGCTATTTAGGGCTATAAACCATAAACGGAACAATCATTTCTTCCAGTGAGACCCCACCATGTTGAAATGTCCCATTATAATAGTTTACATAATGATTGTAGTTGTTAGGGTAAACAAAATAGCTGTCTTCTTTAGCAAAAATAAAGCTGGAACTTACATGCAATTTAGGCAATAGGGCATCGTGTGGATTTTTTATATGAAATACTTCTTTTGGTGTAAAATTTAGATTTTTCCCCTGTTTGTAACGAAGATTTGTGCTTGTATTTCTGTCACCTATTACCTTATTTGGATATTTTACCTTAATGGTTCCATGATCGGTAGTAATAATAATACGCACATCTTTTTGAGCTAGTTTTTTTAATGTATCGAGCAGGGGAGAATGTTCAAACCAGGATAAGGTAATAGAACGGTAGGCTGCTTCGTTATTTGCCAGTTCGCGTATCATGGCCATATCTGTACGGGCATGCGAAAGCATATCTACAAAGTTGTAAACCAATACGTTTAACTCATTGCCTAGCAGGTTATAAATGTTTTCGGCAATATCTTTGCCCTGCTCGTAGGTTAATATTTTATGATAAGAATATTTTAAATCTTTACGCAGGACACGTTGAATCTGATCGGCCAAAAACTGTTCTTCATATAGATTCTTTCCACCCTCATCTTCATCATTTTGCCACATTGCCGGATAGCGATTTTCCATATCGAGGGGCATCAGGCCTGAAAAAATAGCGTTTCGGGCGTATTGAGTAGCTGTTGGAAGAATGCTATAATAGCTGTCTTCTTCTTCTAACCGGAAATAATCGGTAATAATAGAGTTCATCGTTTTCCACTGGTCATAACGCAAATTATCAATCAGGAAAAAAAATGTTGGTTTATTTGGTTGAAGTGTTGGAAACACCTTTTTCTTAAGTAATTGATTAGATGTAACCGGTCCGGATTCAGGCTCTTTGAGCCATTTAAGGTAATTTTTTTCAATAAATTTACAAAACTGAACATTCGCTTCAGCTTTCTGCATGGTTAAAATTTCATGCATTCCAGCATCTTCCAATTTCTCTAAAGAAAGTTCCCAATAAACCAGTTTCTTATATACATCAACCCATTCGGTATAACTTAAATTTTCATTCAGGGTCATCCCCAGATTTCTAAAATCCTGCTGGTATGCCATCGAGGTTTTTTCGCTAATCAAACGCTTATTTTCTGTCAATCTTTTTATAGTTAACAGAATTTGTTTCGGGTTAACTGGTTTAATCAGGTAGTCATCTATTTTCGAACCGATAGCATCCTCCATCAGATATTCTTCTTCGTTTTTAGTAATCAAAACAATCGGGACATCCGGATTGATGTTCTTTATTTCCGCCAGCGTTTCGAGGCCGGTAAGCCCCGGCATATTTTCATCCAGAAAAACCAAGTCAAAAAAATCATTTCTAAATGTATCCAATGCATCACTGCCATTGGTTGCTGTACGTACATGGTAGCCTTTCTCATTCAGAAATAGGATATGTGGCTTTAACAGGTCAATCTCATCATCAGCCCATAATATATTGGTTTCCTGCATAATAAATTCAATTATTTAAATTAACAACCGCATAATACATAAAGCTGTTTTTTGTATGGTGAAATTTAACAATTTTTGTGTTCTATAGCGACTGAATATTTTGAACAAGAAAAAAATCATTAACGATCCGGTCTATGGATTTATAACCATTCCTTCCGAACTTATCTATGACCTTATTCAGCATCGGTATTTTCAGCGATTGCGCAATATAAAACAATTGGGCATGACCCATTTGGTTTATCCAGGAGCGTTGCATACTCGCTTTCATCATGCATTAGGGTCTATGCATTTAATGGAAATGGCTATAGAAACGTTAAGAAGTAAAGGTAAAATTATTACTCCGGAAGAGGAAGAGGCTGTTACTATCGCTATTTTGCTGCACGATATTGGACACGGGCCATTTTCACACGCCTTGGAACACACCATCGTTGAGGGGATTTCACACGAGCATATTTCTACGCTATTGATGAATAAACTGAATGAGGAATTAGATGGAAAATTGCACACCGCTATAGAAATATTTAATAATCGCTATCAAAAGAATTTCCTGTATCAATTGGTGTCCGGTCAATTAGACATGGACCGGATGGATTATCTTAATCGCGACAGTTTTTTTACCGGCGTGGCCGAAGGCGTAATTAGCTTTGACCGAATAATAAAGATGCTGGATGTTGTGGACGATCAGATCGTGATTGAAGAAAAAGGAATATATTCTATTGAAAAATTCCTTATTGCCCGGCGTTTAATGTATTGGCAGGTTTATTTGCATAAAACAGTGATTGCTGCTGAACAATTGTTGGTAAAAATATTAGAGCGGGCAAAGCACCTGGCCATGCAGGGTAAGCAACTTTTTTCAACTCCGGCTTTCAGGCATTTTTTAAATAATTCTATTAGTGATTCAGATTTTATGTCAAATCCACATCATTTGGAGTGTTTTGCCCAATTAGATGACTATGATATTTATACATCAGTTAAAGTTTGGGCCGATGATGAAGATATGATATTATCGATGCTTTGTAATCATTTATTGAACCGGAATTTATATCAGGTTGAAATTACGAATGAACCACCTTTATCTGAAACTATAAATGGCTTGCAAAAAGAAGCGATGTTAAAATACCATATAGGACAGGACGAGACCCCTTATTTTGTTTTTACCGCCACGATAAAAAATAATGCGTATCGTGTTGGTGATGGAAATATTAATATTTTGATGAAAGATAATTCTATACAGGATATTACAACCGCTTCTGACAATTCGAATCTGGGGACTTTAGCTAAAACAGTAGAGAAATATATCTTCTGTTACATTAAAGAGTTAAAACACGTAAGTTAAAATACGTTAAACGCGAAATATCTAATTTGTTCGTTAAGTAATAACCTCTAAATTTGTCAAATGCAATTTACTGCCCGGCAGATCAGTACTTTATTAAATGGAACTATAGAAGGTGATCCCGACTGTTCGGTAGATCATCTTGCCAAGATAGAAGAGGCACAAAGCGGCTCACTATCATTTCTTGCTAATCCAAGATATGAACCTTGCTTATATCAAACAGGAGCTACGATAGTTATCGTTAACGAAGATTTTGTTCCCGCCGAACCTATTAAAACCACCCTAATTCGGGTTAAAGATGCATATAGTGCCTTTTCTATACTTTTAGAGCAGTATAATTCCCTCCGATTAAATAAAACCGGCATTGAGCAGCCATCATTTATTCATCCCTCTGCAACAATAGGAAGCAATGTGTATATAGGCGCTTTTGCTTATATAGGCGCTAATGCAAAGTTGGGTAACAATTGTAAAGTTTATCCCCAGGTTTATATAGGTGATGATGTAGAAATTGGCGATGACTGCACCTTGTTTTCCGGCGTTAAGATATATTCTGATTGTAAATTAGGAAAAAAAGTAATTATCCATTCAAGCACCGTTATCGGGAGCGATGGCTTTGGTTTTGCACCTCAGGCCGATGGTACTTATAGCAAAGTGGCCCAAATTGGAAATGTAATTATAGAAGATGATGTCGAGATCGGCTCAAACACTTCTATTGACCGGGCCACTATGGGGTCTACCATTATTCGTAAAGGAGTAAAATTGGATAATCTTATCCAGCTTGCTCATAATGTAGAAGTTGGAGCAAATACCGTTATTGCATCTCAAACCGGCGTTTCCGGAAGCACTAAAGTGGGAGAAAATGCTGTAATTGGCGGACAGGTAGGAATTGTGGGACATATTTCAATCGCAAAGGGGTCTCAAATACAAGCAAAATCAGGTATTAACCGGCCAATAGAAGAAGAAGGAAAAAAATGGGCGGGAGCGCCGGCAACAAGTTACACGAATCATATGCGTGCCCAGGTAGTTTTGAACCGTCTTCCGGAGTTGGAAAGGAAGATAGAGCAACTGGAACGTCAACTAAAAGAAATAAAAAAAGAAGAAAATCAATAACAATACTTGTTAGAAGTATGAATGTTAAGCAAAGAACTTTAAAATCAAATGTAAACGTTTCGGGAGTTGGGTTACATACAGGTCAGCCGGTAAACATGAGTTTTAAACCAGCCGCGGAAAATCATGGGTATAAATTTAAGCGTATCGACATTGAGGGTCAGCCGGTAATTGATGCCGATGTTGACAATGTTACCGATACCTCTCGTGGAACTACCATTTCACAAAACGGTGCCAGCGTTAGCACAGTAGAGCATGTTTTGGCGGCATTGGTAGGTTTAGAGGTAGATAATGTATTAATAGAGCTTGACGGGCCGGAGACACCAATAATGGATGGGAGCTCTATTCAATTTATAGATGCTTTGGAAGATGCAGGTTTTGTTGAACAAGAGGCCGAGCGTGAATACTATCATATTCCTTATAATATTCACTATACCGAACCCGATCGTAGGGTAGAAATGGTAGCCATGCCACTAGCGGATGAATATCGCTTTACCTGTATGATAGATTATAATTCTCCTGTTTTAGGTAGCCAACACGCGGCAATTACCAATCTTTTAGAATTTAAGAAGGAAATCGCTTCCAGCCGTACATTCTGTTTCTTGCACGAACTGGAAATGCTTTTGGAGCACAATTTGATTAAAGGCGGCGATCTGAATAATG
>JANWIB010000069.1 GCA_025450155.1 Sphingobacteriaceae bacterium | reverse complement strand
GGCATCCCCACAAAAATTAATTCACTCTTTATAACCCGAAGCCCCCATTCGCTAAAAAAATTGTGCACACCAATAGGAGATACCTTAATTGGTCGCCAGGGAAGAAAATACCGGCTATTATCAAATGGCGAAAATGTAGCCACGCCCAGTCCGCCGGTAGTCATGGCGTCTAACAAACCGTGCGATGCGGTAGCCAGAAAAAAGAAGAGCATATACATTAATCGTTGAAAGCTTGTTAAAGCGATATTTCTGTAAAAACCCCAGGTAACTAAAAGCGCCAATAACAAGGCAAAAACAAGCGAATGTGAAAAACCTCTATGCCCCAGAAAATGCCCATAAGGAATACCGAACTTGAACACCACCACATCCGCATCGGGAATAATAGCACAAATACTCCCTAATAACAGGAATTTAAAAGTCGCGTATTTTTTAGAATACGTTTTGCCAATAGCTACGGCAGCTAGGGCATGTCCAAAGATAGAAGCCATGACGTGTAGAATAAAAAAGCAATGCCCAATAGCATTGCTTTGCAGTACAGTAAGTATTTTTAGTTTGAAGTAGTCATCGGGTTTGTGCGTCCTTTGGGGTCATCACCATAACTGTTTGCATGCGGTGTACCATCAGTTAGCGCAAGCACCAGGTTATAAATAGGCACCAATACAAACCATCCGCTCTTATCCACATCATGCATTCGCTTTACCCCTTGTATGATAAGGAAAATT
The DNA here is from genome assembly GCA_025450155.1 of Sphingobacteriaceae bacterium. GTDB lineage: Bacteria > Bacteroidota > Bacteroidia > Sphingobacteriales > Sphingobacteriaceae > JANWIB01. The sequence continues at coordinate 7,299 of JANWIB010000069.1, read as the reverse complement.
CCGCAAGGAATGGCTCCAATAATATAAAGCATGGGCATTGCTATAGCTTGCGAAAGAAATGACAATCCAACTAAAACAATAAAACCTATTGCCCATCTTGTCCAATACGTTTTACGACGGATACGTCCTGCGGTTGATAATAAACTTTGTTCCATAATTATTAATTTAATTTTTGTTTATCCTAAAATAAGTACTTCGAATGAGACGAAACAAGAAAAAATAGATTTTTATAGCGTAAAGTTTTGCACATTTAAACAGGTTGCGTATAAAAACCCGCTGAGTTTTTTCAATAGAAGAGGTTCTACCCGTCTTGGTTAAACTGCTTTTTGATACGTAGAAAATAGGTTATTTGCGTAGGATATAAATTAACAAAATTTAACCATTTAACTGCATTTTTAAATCGGAATTAGTTAAAAGATGTAAAGAAAGGTTAATGTGTGTTAAAGTTTTTTTGACTTCGCATTATTGCTGCATCATTGTGTCAAAAAAATTTTGATGTATGAAAAAAATTGTATTAATGCTATTCGTTCTGTCACTTTTTAAAGTACAGGTTATTAAAGCACAAGAAAAGGAAAAAGAACCCCGGTTCAGTTTGTATGCAGGTCCTAATGCCACAATTTTTGAAAATTATGGAAGGTCAGTGCAGCGATTTTATGGGTATCAGGTTGGAGCCGCATACCGATTGAACAAATTTTTTAGCCTTGGGTTCGAAATAAATCATCGGTTTAATAGTGATGATAGAGTAGTGGTATATCCGAATTCCTCCAGGCTAGCTGTAAACCGATCACTTCTTATGTTTAATCCTTACATCCAATTTCATGTTCAAAACTTCTATTTGCAGGCAAGCCCGGGATTTACAATATTCCGGGAAAAGTATAGTTCCCTATTGGAGAATTACCCGGGTTCAGTATCCTCTCCTATTAGAATAATGCCCGTTTTAGAAGCCGGATACCGAATTGATTTAAAAAATAAACACTTTTTGCAACCCAATTTGAGTTTGAGCCAGCGTGGAGATACGTATTATGGCTTGGGTGTTAAGTACGGCTTAGGCTTGTAATGTGTTTTAAGAAACTGAAATGGATGAAAAAAAGCAACCATTGCTGTTATTCAGCAATGGTTGCTTTTTGGATAAGTTTAGCATTTTATAAACCAAATTGAATGCCTTGTGCCAGCGGCACATCTGTACCATAATTAATGGTATTGGTTTGCCGGCGCATATACAACTTCCAGGCATCCGAACCTGATTCACGTCCTCCTCCAGTTTCTTTCTCTCCACCAAAGGCACCGCCTATTTCTGCCCCCGAAGTTCCGATATTGGCATTCGCAATACCACAGTCAGACCCTGTACATGAAAGAAATTGCTCTACTTCCCGCATGTTTAACGACATAATAGAAGAAGAAAGGCCCTGCTTAACCGAGTTGTGCAACTCAATGGCTTCATCTATCGTTTTATATTTCATGAGATAAAGGATAGGCGCAAAAGTTTCCTCACGTACAATGGGCAGTTGGCTGGGCACCTCGGCAATGCAAGGTTTTACATAACATCCACTTTCAAATCCCTCGCCGCTTAGTACACCGCCCTCAACAACGAATTTTCCGCCTTGCTCTTTGCATTTTTCTATTGCATTCAGGTAATTTTTTACGGCATCGGTATCAATCAGTGGCCCCATGTGTATACCTTCTTTTAACGGATTGCCAATTGTAAGCTGACCGTAAGCATTTACCAATTTAGTTTTGAACGTATCATAAACCGATTCGTGTATAATCAATCTTCGGGTGCTTGTGCAGCGTTGGCCCGCTGTTCCCATAGCGCCAAAGACAGCAGCAACCGAGGCGATTTCTAAATCTGCGTCTTTTGAAATAACGATGCCATTATTTCCACCTAATTCTAAAAGCGACCTTCCTAAACGTTCAGCAACTACAGTACCTACTTTTTTACCCATCGCGGTAGATCCTGTGGCAGAAATAAGAGGAATACGTTCGTCCCGGGTCATTAATTCGCCTACGGTATGATCTCCAACTAACAGGCAGGAAACTCCTTCGGGAACATTATTTTCTTTGAATACTTTGCTGGTAATTTTCTGACAGGCAACAGCTGTTAACGGCGTTTTAGGGGAGGGTTTCCAGATGCACACATCACCGCAGACAAAAGATAACATACTGTTCCATGCCCAAACTGCCACCGGGAAATTAAATGCGCTAATAATTCCTACAATTCCTAAAGGATGATATTGCTCATACATCCGGTGTTGTGGCCGTTCAGAATGCATGCTTAAACCGTAAAGCTGACGGGATAAACCTACGGCAAAATCGCATATATCAATAATTTCCTGCACTTCGCCCAATCCTTCCTGAAGGCTTTTACCCATTTCATAAGAAACCAGTTCGCCCAAATCCTGCTTGTGTTCCCGAAAGGCATTGCCTAACTGCCGTACAATTTCACCTCTTTTAGGTGCCGGAATTTTTCGCCATTCTAAAAAAGCCTTAGCAGCAGTTTGCACAACGCTGTCATAGTCGGCCGCCGTAGCTACACTTACCGAGCCTATTCGCTTACCATCTACAGGAGAATCAGAATGAAGTTCTGTAGAAGTTTTTTTCCAGTTTTGTCCGGTTGAAATGCCGGCGTTGCTATTTTCTATTCCTAGTGTTTTTAAAAACTCCATGTTTTATGTATTGATGTTAGATTTACGAATGATGATTTTAGAATTTCAGTTACGAGTTTCGAATTTAATAGGTCTAATATAAGTATAGCTCAATTTAAATTTTGTTAATTTACGTTTCTAAATGCACTTACTATGAGTGATAACTATGTTTTAGATGCTATTGACCGGAGTATTCTTTTGGAACTACAAAATGATGCGGAAAAACCATATATACAAATTGCTAAATCTTTAACTATTTCCAACTCCCTTGTTCATCAACGAATATCCCGATTAAAGCAGTATAAAATTATTGAGACTACCCAAATCCACTTAAATGAAAAAGAATTAGGATATGAAAGCAGTGCATTTACCGGAATTATTTTAAAAGAGGACCCAAACTCTAAAAAGATTATTGAGGGCTTAAAAAAAATCCCCGAAATAGTTGAATGCTATTACATATCCGGCCAATATACGTTATTCTTAAAAATTGTTGCCCGTAACAATGACCACCTGAGGGAAATTCTATATGAAAAAATAGATGCCATTGGTGGCATTGTGCGTACGGAAACGACCATTAATTTCGGTACGGTTTTCAAAAGAAACTGTCCTATCCCCAAAACGGAAGATCCGGCATAGTTATACTGCCACTGCTTCTGTTTCTTTCTTTTTAATGCCTCCTTTGCTGTAATAGACGCTCTGTATAAAAGGGCCGTTTAAAAATACTTCGGTATCCATTTGACTTTGTAGAATTACACCTTTCTTATTTCCTAACAACAACATTCTTGCACATTCAGCCATTGGCGCCGCTGTAGTGGATTGTATGGCTCTTAAAGTAACATTACCAACAACGGTTGGCCCTATTTTAAATGCTTTTTCTACCGATCGGAGATATCCCGAATCATCGAAACCCTTAATCACAGAATATATAATCACTACATCCTTCTCTGTTGCAGGAATACAGGAAAGCATTTTCTTTTCAAGGAAATCTACTTGGTTTTCTCCCTGAGGAACTTCTTTTAGAACAGATTTCACCCAACCATAATGTCCCGGATAACGCAAGGTTTTGTAGTCTAGTTTTTTTGCTATACCGCTAAACGCGTCCGGAAGGTCGGCAGCGCCTCCCGAAGTGAAGTCTTCTTCGTAGGTAGTGCCATTAATAATAATCGTTTGCAAATCCGAAAGTGAGGGGACTGTTGTCTTTTTAAACTCATTAATCACATAAGCATCCTTCAAGTATTCGGTTGCCACACCAATCGGACTCCAGGTAAAACCATAAAAATGAGGAGCTTCTGCGTTTTCTGTTAATGCACCTACCTTCATTCCCACATATTCCACTTGTTGGTTTCCATAATTTTTTACAAACTCTTTGTAAAGCGAATTGGCTAAAATATTAATGAATCCCGGAGCTAAACCGGTTTGCAATACGAAGCCGGTATCAGCATCCTGAGCCATTTCAATTAACTGATTGGTCTCATTTACATACTCGGTGAGGTTTACATAGTGCAAGCCATAATTTTTGGCAATTAAGCCCAAACGAGGTGCCTGGCTGCCGGGCAGGCAATCTAAAATAATATCCGCACCGTTAAAGACGTTACCACCTGTATTTTCATAATCGGCTACAAAGTGAAAGGCTTCGGCTTTGATGCCTTTGGTATTCCCCTTATTAATCCAATCGGCTGCTTCTGTAGCAATTTTTAAGTCCCTATCCCCAATAAAAAGTGTTACACCAAAATCGGCATATTCGGCAAGTAATAAACCTACTGCCCTACCTATACCTCCGGCACCGGCTATTACTACTGTGAAATTTTTTTGCGTCATCTTACTTTTTCCCCATCACTTTCTCTACCAATGAAACATCGGTACTTTCAAATATCTTATCTGCAGAAGCGGCAATGAAACCCGTATAAAGTTTACCATTGGGCATTTTATACCGATTTGCAAACTCGTAATAACAGCTTGGAATAGTTTTTACACCCTCATCAAATTCAACCGATATCTGGTCTGCAATGGTGCTCGATTGTTCTAGTAATTGTTCGGGAGTGCCTTTAATTTCTCCTCCGGAGTCATTGAGTTTAAATCCTTTCTCTTTCAGGAAAGTATTTACCGTTTCGAGACCTTTGAATGTTTTCAGCGGGTTTACTAAAACAGTAAAGTGGTTGGCACAAAACCCAAATACATATACCCAAGAAGCATATTCAGATTCTTTGCGCAATAACTCGTAATCTTGAAATGCTAACTTCCATAATCTGCCTTTTAGTAGCAACGAATCCATGTCTATGGTACTGTAAGGAATCTGGTCAAGTATGGATGATACAATAGAACGCAGTTTTTCTGAAAATTCTTCTAATAACAATTCGCTGATAAAAATTTTGGGTGCATGCTCATCTTCGGCATGTTCATAATGATGCGCCAAAAGTTTTTTATCTTCAAACTTATACGTTCCTTTTTCTACGTATCCCATTTTCTTTATCGGGGCCGCCAAGACGTCAATATTTACTCTCGGATCATTAAATGTCCGGATAGCGATGTGATCATTTTCTACGATTTCTCCCCGTTCTTCAAAAACCTGCTTAATCAGCTTAGCAGAGGGGGTCATTGCGGTATAATTATCCCACAATGCGTTAAATAACTCGTTTTTATTCATGATATTAAATTTTTCAATTGATATAACAATATTAAACAAAAATATCTCATAATAGAATAAATTAAAGCATTTTTTTAATAAATGGTCTGCTATTATGTTAAATTGATTTTTTGATAAAAAATAATGCGTATGCTTTTATGTAAACAAACCAGGGATGATTTTGGTGTTATGGATTTAAAGAACGGAATCGTCCATTTTATTTATCATACGTAAAAAAAGAACTGAAATCAGTTAAAATATTTCCCCCAAGTAAAAATAAGTTAACTTAGTAAAGCCAATATAAACCAGCTATTAAACTAATAGCAAATTTGATCTTACTTAGTGCATTTTATAAAGTGGAACGTCTGGGCAAAGTTGTAATTAATTGATCATCATGAAGAAGATTTTTTTAATAATAGTAGCCATTTTAGCATGGCAGTGTTCACAAGCACAGGAGTTTCCAAATTTTATTCGATTTGTTTTAAAAAGATACCATGTGCCTGAATCAATTAAGAATGATTGTAATTGGAACTATGCTGTTGTAAAAATCATGGCAGATTCAGATAATGTCTTAGATAATGTGTCTTTTCTTAACGAGGTTTCTGAGGACATGAAGAAATCTTTAGAATTCTTAAAAGGATATAATTTTTCGAAAGAAAAGATTAACAGCAACTCTTTAGTTTTCGTCTTAAGTATTGATTATACAGGCGCAACTGACTGTCATCAAATCTACTATAATAGTCCTTCTGAAGTAATCAGTAAAGTTTTTTCTATATTGAAAAAGCAACAGTTAAGTGAACCTAACTCTATTATTTTATATGATGTGATAATAGCATCGGTATCTAAACCTATTAAATGATTTTTCCCCGTAGGGTCTCCTTTATGGGACTCTGCGGTTTTTTCAGTTACCATAAAAAAATAGATTAATTTTTAGCGGAATGTCTACCATTCTGTCCGGAGAAAAACTCTACGGACAAGTGGGACAACGGGAGCTAGAGTAATTTGATATTATCGAAGCATCTTTTCTTTAAATCTTTTAAACATGAAAAAGGGGTTATTTATAATAAGTATTTTGTTTTTTCTTTTAGATGTAAAAGCTCAAACTATTGCTAATAGTAGTTTTTATAAATCATTTCAAAGAAACTTTAGACTGGTATCTCCAATAGATACCTTGATACCTAAACATTATTTTTCTTCATTATTATTAAAAACTGATAATCAGGGAAAAATTATCCAAATACAAATGAGCCTGTCAACAGATAGTGTTATTAAAAAAAGCTTGCAGGTAACCTATCAACATTTAGATATGAATGGGTTGCAAGGATTTGACTTAAATAACGCCAGTTTAATAGTTCCTGTTTTTATATTTAATGTTACCCCTTCGGTTAATATTCAATATAATGAGAAACAATTAGATATTGAGCGAATATGGGATTTTAAACATATAGATATACATAAGGAGTGTATTAAGCTATTACCCCCCATAACTATTTACATTAAGAAAGGACATAATATTATAAATTAAAATTTCTTTTTCTTTTCCGCATAATCTTTCTGACGACTGTGCGGAGAAGATTTTTAATAACAATAAATATGAAAAAATTACTTACACTTTTGACAGTATTTTGTATAGCCTATTGCGCTTATTCACAGGAGGTAATTAAAAAGAAGAAACAGATTAACAACTCCTTTTCAGAAGAATATGAGGTTCTTCAATCAAGTAAAAAAGTTAAAAATGGAAATTATAAGTTATTCTTTAAGTTAAATACGGTAGCCGAGGGAGCATATAAAGAAAATAAACGAATTGGCCTATGGAATTTTTATAACTCGCAAGGCCTTTTGATACAACGGATTGATTATGACCGAAACGTATTGCTCGTAAATGCAGAGAAAAATCCATTAATTAAATATGAAATACCTGATGTGCGGGAAGCAGACAGTGTTAAAAATCCGATTAAAGTTGGCGGAGTGATTGCAGGATATTTCAAATTATTGCGCCATTTTTCTTCTATGAGTTTCGTTAAGTTAGGAGTT
>JANWIB010000068.1 GCA_025450155.1 Sphingobacteriaceae bacterium | reverse complement strand
TGTCCTCATCAAAACGCTTTATTTCAACCTTTACATTAATATTGCTTACATCAACCCGCTTTTTATCCTTACAAGCCACAAGGCCAATTGCCATCAAAAAGAAGTAGATTTGGAAATATCTTACTACCATCATGTTTATATATATGAAACGAAAATAGGAAAAATCGGCCACCCCGTATGATATACAGATGAAAATAGCGCTTGCACAACTGAACTACCATATTGGAAACTTTGAATCCAATACAAAAAAAATAACAGAGGCCATACACCACGCCAAACGGCAAGGGGCAGATTTAGTTGTATTTGCCGAACTGTCCATATGTGGCTATCCACCAAGAGATTTTTTGGAGTTTAACGAATTTGTTGAACTGTGCGATGATGCCGCTAAGAAGATAGCCGCCGAATGTACGGATATTGCCTGTATTATTGGTTTGCCTACCAAAAATCCGAAAATTGAAGGGAAAGACTTATATAATTCTGCCTACTTTATTGAAAACGGAGAGGTGAAAGCAAGTGTTAATAAAGCGCTGTTGCCTAATTATGATGTGTTTGACGAATATCGCTATTTTGAGCCCGGAAATGGATTTAACTGCATCGAATATAAAGGAGTTAAAATTGCTTTAACTATTTGCGAGGATTTGTGGAACATTAACGATAATCCGTTATACGTGTTTAATCCGATGGATGTATTGATTCAGCAAAAACCTGAATTGATGATTAATATTGCCGCTTCGCCTTTTGATTATAAACACGATGAAGACCGGATGAAAGTGCTGAGCGATAATAGCAAAAAATATGGTCTGCCTTTACTCTATGTCAATCAGGTTGGCTCGCAAACCGAAATTATTTTTGACGGGGGTTCCTTAGCCTTTAATGCGGCGGGAGAACTGCTGGATGAACTGCCTTATTTTAAGGAAGCCCTTAGGGTCTATGAGTTTAAAGATGGAAAGTTAATTGGATCGCCCATTCAGTCTGCAACATTATCTGATATTGAAGCTATACATCAGGCATTAGTATTAGGGATAAAGGATTATTTTCAAAAATCTGGTTTTACCCAAGCGGTGCTCGGGCTTTCCGGAGGGATCGACTCCGCCTTAGTTTGTGCCCTGGCAAGCGAGGCTTTAGGCCCTGAAAATGTAACAGGCATATTAATGCCCTCTAAGTTTTCTTCCGATCATTCAATCCAGGATGCCTTGGATCTGGTGAAAAATTTAGGTTGTAAGCACGAGATCGTGCCGATAAAAGAAGCTACGAAAGTGTTTGACCGGTTGCTGAAACCTGTGTTTAAGGAACTGCCTTTTAACGTGGCCGAAGAGAATATACAGGCCCGCTGCCGGGCTATCATCGTGATGGCTTTTTCTAACAAATTCGGCTATATCCTTTTGAATACATCCAATAAAAGCGAATGTGCGGTAGGCTATGGAACGCTTTATGGCGATATGGCGGGTGCCATTTCTGTTTTGGGCGATGTTTACAAAACGCAGGTTTACGAATTGTGTCATCACATCAACCGAAACGGGGAGATTATTCCTAAAAATACCATGATTAAACCTCCTTCGGCAGAACTTAGACCGGGACAAAAAGATGCCGATTCACTGCCTGATTATGACACATTAGATAGCATATTATTTCAATATATCGAACGAAAAAAAAGCTCGAAGGCTATTATTGCACAAGGTTTTGATGAGGCTTTAGTGAAACAAGTTATTGCCTTGGTTAACCGGGCCGAATTTAAGCGGTACCAAACGCCGCCTATTTTACGGGTATCGCCTAAAGCATTCGGCATGGGCAGAAGAATGCCGATTGTGGGGAAGTACTTGAGCTAATTGATAAATTTTTTTATTGGCTGCTTTTTAATTAAATAGTTGCCAATAACCAGCATGTCTAGTCCGTTAGAGAAAAAACAACGCACCGCATCCCTAGGCGATTCAACTACTGGCTCTCCCTGAATATTAAAACTGGTATTTAAAACTACCGGAACTCCGGTTTTTTCACCTAAACGTTTAATCAGGTTATAATACAGCGGGTGTGTTTCTTTTTTCACCGTTTGTAATCGGGCGCTTCCATCAACATGGGTTACGGCCGGAATAATTTTTCGCTTCTCTTTTAATACATTACATACCTTAAGCATAAACGGATCTTCTACCCTCAAGTCAAAAAAATCCTGCTTAGACTCTAATAAAGCCGATGGTGCAAATGGGCGATAGGCTTCGCGGAATTTGACTTCCGAATTAATTTTTTCTTTCATTTGCGGGAAGGCTGGGTTGGCAAGAATACTTCGACTTCCCAAGGCTCTGGGACCAATCTCCATTTTACCCTGAAACCAGCCGATAATATTGCCCGCGGCTAATAGTTCAGCAGCTTTATCACTGATGTCCTCATGATACTCTACAGGCAATTTACATCGGTCTAAAAACTTTTTTATATCCTCATTTGAATAGTCGTTGCCCACATAAGGGTTATCGTGAACAAAGGTGCGAGGCTGTCCCAAAATGCCATTATATAAGTAATAAGCAGCGCCAATTGCAGTCCCATTATCACCGGCTGCAGCCATTACATATACATCTTCAAAAGGGCTTTCTCTAACAATACGGCCATTCATTACACTGTTAAGCGATACGCCGCCTGATATGACCAAATATTTAGCCTTTGTTTTTTGATACAAAATATTGCAAATTTCAAGCACTTTATCTTCGAGTACACGTTGAAAAGCAGCAGCAACATTTAGGTGATGTGGTTTAAAGTCTTCTCCATTTTTGCGGGGCTGACCAAATTCTTGGTAAAACTTTTCCGAACACCTACGCCAATCCATGTTTTGATACCTGAAATAACTAAGATCAATATTAATTCGTCCGTTTTTATCTACCGAAACAATTTTTTCTACCTTTTTTTTAAATATGTCTGGATCTCCCAATGGAGCCAACCCCATTGTTTTTCCTTCATCATAATTGGTTTTAAAACCACAAAACTGTGTAACGGCTTCATAAAAAGATCCTAAAGAATGTGGAAAAAAGCTTTGGCCCAAACACTCTATTTTATTCTCTTTACCATAGCCAAGCCAGCAAGTTGCCCACTCTCCCGAACCATCTATTCCCAGCAAGGCAGCCTCCTTATAGGGCGAAACAAAAAAGGAACCGGCGGCGTGACATAGATGATGCTCTATAAAATGTACTTTAGGCCCATTTTTTCTATTGTTCCAGTGTTGCCTGTACCAGTTCCAAAAATCTTTTTGTTTATTAAACCCATGTATCAGTTCATGTTTGATGAATGGCCACAGGCTCTTTATGTGACTTAAAGCGAACCATACTTTTTTCCATAGGTTATGCGTAGGTTTAATAGATACCGCAATGTGATCTACAGCTTTATAATCCACGCCGGAAAGTTCAAGACATTTGTTAATAGATAAGTGAGGAAAAACACGAGTATGTTTTTGCCGATTAAAACGCTCTTCTTCGAGCGCTGCTATGAGCTGCCCGTTTTTAACAATACAGGCAGTTGAATCATGGAAATAGTAATTTATCCCTAGTATAACTTGATCTTTTTTTACACTATCTGTGATATTCGAATTCTGACTAGTTTGTTTGGTATTGGGCATAGATTTGCTTTTAAAATTCTATAACCCCAAATTTTTCAATTGGTTTTAGTTTAGCCTATTCGGTAATTTAGAGTTCTTGCAGTCGGTTGTTTTTAATTAGCCAATAACGTTTGTCGATGGTGAACTTGTCTGATTGGTGTTCATAATATTTTAATTTCACAACAAGTTTATTGTCTTTTAGGCTAAGCTGTGGCCAGGCATCGACCATTTCATCAAATATAATTTTCTGATAGGTTATTTGTCTGTTTCGTGCAATAGTAACTTCTATTGTACAGGCATAATGATTAGAGCCTGCATACTCCCTATCAATTTTAAACTTTAAAATACGTTTATTGGTTAGCGTAAATGTCCCGGTTTTAACCTCTGCTTCCTGGCTTTTATTGCCGGGAAGTATACCAGTATAATGTGTTTCAGTTAGTAAATGCAGGGATTTAAACTGCTCTTGTTTCGGATTTAAAAAGGTGAAACTGAAAGTGGAAATTGTAAGAATAAAGTATTTCATAGTAATCAAATCTTTTCAGAGTAGTATGAGGGCCTGGCAAATATACTATTCACTGGTTTTTACTTCTTTTCTTCGATAGCCAGCGTTTAAAATACCATTGATTTAATTTGTAGGATAAATAAGCAGAACCGCTACCTACTACAGCTCCTGCAAATACATCGCTTGGGTAATGCACGCCCAAATGCATTCGCGAATAACCTACGGCCCCTGCCCATAAAAAAGATGGAGCAACAACATACCATTTTGGATAAATGATACTTACCGATGTGGCCAAAGCGAAAGCAGAAGAGGTATGCCCCGATGGGAAGGATGCACTTCCTCCAGACGATTCTTTTTCAATAAAAGGATAGGTTACAAAAGGCCTGGTTCTATTAATAGTGTGTTTTAATGTTGTTGAAATAATACCGGATAATATCATGCTCGAAGAGACGATAACAGCGTTGCTTTTGCTTATGCTATCTTTTTGTATAAAAGCGTTAGTGATTAATCCGGCGGGAACAGCTATTGATAAAGGCGATACACTGTTTGTAATCAACCTAAACATGGGATCTAATGATTTATTCCGATTTACATTGATGTTTTTTAACAAATTAATGTCTGCATTTTGAGCGAATATCTGTGTTGAGAATACAAAAAAAGTAAAAAGAATAACTAATTTTTTCATCGTTGATTTAGTAGTTTTTGTGCTTTTCTTTTTTTGAAAAAGCCAAGCAGTAGTATCAAAGCAAAGCCTCCGCTTGCATAACATCCAGCTAGGGCGATATAATCGCCATGGTTTACATAAAAAGTAAGCTCATCATTCAGGTTAATATCCGCTTTTAAAGCGCTTGCCACCCACCATCCGGTTTTTTTTACTACATCTCCTCGTTGATTAATAAAACCCGAAATGCCCGTATTGGCCGAACGTGCCACCCATCTTCGGGTTTCAATGGCCCTAAGTTTAGCATAAGCCAGGTGTTGGTCTTTACCAGAAGTATTTCCCCACCAGCCATCATTGGTTATCACCGCGATAAATTGCGCCCCCTTTTTTACAGATTCTGCGACATATTCGCCCCAAATGGATTCATAACAAATAATAGGAGCAGCACCTACGCCACTTTGAGTATAAAATACCGATGGTTCTGTTTGTTTACCGTAACCTCCGGTGGTGCCACCAAAAGCCGTAAAAAAGGGTTTCATAAAGGATAAAGCTGAAGCAAAGGGAAGCTGCTCTACACCCGGAACCAATTTCGATTTATGGTAAAACTGTACTTTCGCCGAGTTTTCTAGCTGTACGGCGGCATTAAATGCATCTGCGTATTTACCAATACTCTCCTGATACCGTGCTGTTGGTGTTTTAGCAAAATCAGATAACTCGTAACTCTCTATTCCTGATACAAGGTTTGCATTTTTATATCGATATAAGAACCCTTCTATTCGGTTAAATGTCGGGGTTGATCGTATAATTTCCTCATCCGTATATTCCGGTATGGCTGTTTCGGGCCAAATAAAATATTCGGTATTTTTCTGTCCGATAGAATCAGAAAGCCGGATAAGCGTTTCGAGTTGAGCTGAAGCAGGAAGAGTACCATATTTGCTATAAGGATCAATATTGGGCTGAACAACTACCACATTTGCAGGATTCTCCCCTTCCTTGTACTTGCTGTAAATGGTTAAAGAAATAAAAACGGGTACAAAAACAACCAAAGCTAAGCCTGATGTCAATAATCTTTGATTTTTAAAACCCCCTTTGGCTGTTAGATAAAGTGCAAAGACCATAATATTAGTCAACCATATCCACAACGTTCCACCATAAACTCCCGTATATTCATACCATTGTACAAGTTGATGCGATTCGGCAAAACCGTTTCCCAGTGTCATCCACGGAAATGCCAGATCCCAGCTTTGATGCAAATATTCATAACCAATCCAAAAACAAACCAAGCCTGCAAGACTCCAGGCTCTACTAATTAGCTGCCGGAGACGATAATAAATCCAAAACACGAAAGCCATTAACAAGGCCGCAAGTCCGAATGGAATTAGAGAGATTAAACCAGCAGTCCAGGTGGGCATCACCGCATTTAACGAATTAAACACCCAGTAAATGCAGGCAGTATTCCAAGTGAAAAAACAAAAAAAGCTTAACCTGAAAATTTTTCGTCCTTTTTTAGTTGTATCTGATTTTAAAATATTTTCAGTCGCTATTAAAAGCGGAACAAAGGCGATAAGCAATAAGGGTGCAGTAAAGGGTATGGGTGGCCAGGCGAGCCACAGCATCAAGGCGCTAGTAAATGCTAATGTATAATTTCTCAAATTTTGTGATCTTTACCCGCTAAACAAATTACAATTTCTCCCTTTAGCGTGTGCATTTCAAAATAGTTTTTAATTTCTAATAAACTGCCACGTACCGTTTCCTCAAATAGCTTAGTCAGCTCTCTGGAAACAGATGCCTGTCTTTCTTCTCCAACTAGTGTTATCAATTCTTCCAGTGTTTTTAACAGGCGATGCGGAGATTCATAAAAAATCATCGTTCGCTCTTCGTTGGCCAACTCTTTTAAACGTGTTTGCCGGCCCTTTTTTACCGGTAGAAAACCTTCAAAAACAAAACGATCGTTTGGTAGGCCAGAATTAACAAGAGCAGGAACAAAAGCGGTAGCTCCAGGCAAGCATTCAACCGAAAGGCCATTTTTAATAGCTTCTCTTACCAATAAAAATCCGGGATCGGAGATGGCTGGTGTGCCGGCATCGGATATTAAAGCAATTTGTTGTCCTTCTTTTAAAAACCGGATAATTTCAGTAGCCGATTTATGCTCATTATGCTGATGATGGGCAAACACCTTCTTATCAATGCCAAAATGTTTAAGCAAGGGAGCGCTTGTACGGGTATCTTCAGCAAGTATCAGGTCGACCTCTTTTAATACCCTGACAGCTCTAAATGTTATATCTTCCAGATTTCCAATTGGGGTTGGCACCAGGTAAAGTTTACCGCTCATCGTATTACGAAAGTAAGCTTTTCTCCCTCATCTTTAAGTAAGTTACTAAAAGTATATCTGTATCTTTTTCTATTGCTTTTTCGTATTAGTTAATTATGAAAATCAAAAAATTATTCGCCCTCTCCATTGTTATTGCAGTTGCAATATCTTGTAAAAAAGATGCTGTTAAATCACCTACACCAAATGTACCCGGTACTCCAAATCAGCCAGGTACAGAAACACCCAACCAGCTTGCTATTTTAACAGGAGAAACTATTTTTAATAGTTTACCAAAACAGGTTGCCTTTGGAGTTCAGGCTAATCCTGAATTTTATAATCAGGCAAATACGATGAATGTTAAATACCGTTATGCCTATTTAACTGGCGATCCTATGAATGGTTCCGGCTGGGAAAAATGGAACAGTCCTGATGGTACCTATGCATTAGCGTATATGCAAAAAGCTGATGAAGCGGGCATGATTCCGGTATTAAGTTATTACGTATTTGTACCCATTAAGTATTATGCTGATCCGGCTACAAGTAAGCTCAATGAAGCTGACGCGATGAAAGCCTATTTTGAAAACTGGCGCCTTTTGATGCAAAAATGTGCCGAATTCGGCAAAACCGTAGTAGTGCATTATGAGCCGGATATGCCCGGGTATTTTCAGCAGGGTTCGAATGACCCGGCTACGTTAAGCGCAAAAGTAAAAAGTTCGGGCTTTACAGACAGTAAGGTAAGCATGAGTACCTATGTCGATAATGCGGTAGGCATGTTTAAATTAATAAAAGATTTAAGAGATAAATATGCTCCAAAGGTGGTTTTAGGATATCATCTATCACAATGGGCTACCGGACAGGATTTAATATTTAATAAACCCGATCCGGTTGCTACCTCTAAAGCCACTATTGCATTTTATAAAAAATTAGAAACTGATTTTGATGTTTTATTCAGCGAATTCTCTGACCGCGATGCTGCTTGGTATCAAAAGATTGAGGGTAAAAACCGGTGGTGGGTAGATGCTGATTTTGAAAGTTTTCGCCTTTTCTTAAAAGAAGCGCATGAATCAACAAAGAAGAGGATTATTTTATGGCAGATACCGTGTGGTAATACCAAGTATAAAGCGTGTAATAATACCGATCATCATTATCAGGATAACCGGGCAGAGTTCTTTTTTGAAGAAGTGAATGCCGCTAAAAATGATCGATTAATGCAATATGCCAAGGCGGGCGTTATTGCTTATCTATTTGGTCATGGAGCGCCAACTTGTACCGGGCCTTACGATGAGAAGAACGATGGAATAGTGAACAACCCGGCTCCTATAAATGGAAACAATCGTGATGCGATTGATGGAAGTAAGGATGATGAAGGTGGATATCTTCGTTATTCTTTTAAAAAATATAACGAAGCCAGTAACAAAACAGTTATTACATTCAAATAATGTAACTCTTAATCGGAGTAGTATATTTGCAGCATAGTTTACAAATTATGCTGCAAATTACTTACATTAGGGAGAATAAAGAGGAGGTTTTAGAGCGTTTGGCAGTTCGAAATTTCAATCATCCCGAATTGATTGATGAAGTTATTGCATTAGACGATCAACGTCGCTCAACACAAACAAAACTTGATTCCCTATCGGCAGAGGCAAATGCAGCAGCAAAGCAAATAGGTGATTTAATGCGCCAGGGCTTAAAAGATAAAGCCGAGAATCTGAAAGCAGAAAGTGTAGCCTTTAAAGAACAAACCAAGATATTAAGTGAAAAGTTGGCCTTACTTGAGGTACAGTTGCAGGATAAAATAATTTTATTCCCCAACTTACCACATAGTTCTGTTCCTGCCGGAAAAACTGCCGAAGATAATGTGGTAGCCTACGAACATGACGAAAAACCCGTGTTAGCCACCAATGCGCTTCCGCATTGGGAGCTGGCAGCAAAATATGATATTATCGATTTTGAATTAGGCAATACGATTGCTGGTGCCGGATTCCCGGTGTATAAAGGAAAGGGAGCCAAACTTCAGCGTGCATTGATCAATTTCTTTTTAGATCATGCTGAGAAAGCAGGATACAGAGAAATACAGCCTCCTATTGTAGTCAATGAAGCTTCGGGTTTTGGCACCGGGCAATTGCCTGATAAAGAAGGGCAGATGTATCATATCGGTTTAGACAGCCTTTACCTTATTCCAACAGCTGAAGTACCTATCACGAATCTGTATCGGGATGTCATCGTAAAGGAAGAAGAGCTACCCATAAAAAATTGTGGTTATACCCCTTGTTTTCGCAGAGAGGCAGGTTCTTATGGTGCACATGTCAGGGGATTAAACCGATTACATCAGTTTGATAAAGTGGAAATCGTGCAAGTTGTTCATCCCGAAAAATCTTACCAAACATTAGAAGAAATGAGTAAGTATGTACGATCCCTGTTGCAAGCTTTGGAATTGCCCTATCGGGTTTTAAGCTTATGCGGTGGCGATATGGGCTTTACTTCGGCCAAAACGTACGACATGGAGGTTTGGTGTGCTGCCCAGGCACGCTGGTTGGAAGTTTCCTCTGTTTCAAATTTCGAGTCTTTTCAAAGTAATCGCTTAAAACTTCGCTTTAAAGGAAAAGAAGGGAAAGCGCAATTAGCCCATACATTGAATGGAAGTGCATTGGCTTTGCCGCGTATTGTGGCTAGTCTATTAGAAAATAACCAAACAGAAAAGGGAATAAAAATACCCCAGGCATTGGTGCCCTATACTAAATTTGAATGGATTGATTAAAAATAATGATCAAACAGTTTAGAAATCACACACCTGTAAACCTTTTTTTTCTTGCCGTGGTTGCTGTAATCCTACGGTTGGGCATATTTATAAAACTTCCTGATGAATTGGAATTTAATTTCGTAGAGCCTTTCTCGAGATTGTTGTTATCTGTACCATCCGAAAGCCATCTTTTGCCCGTAATCGACGTTTTACTTGCATTAACTTGTATCACCATACAAGCTCTTTTAATCAATAAAGTGGTTAACGAGTATAATTTACTGGGAAAACCTTCTTTTTTGCCTGCGTTGATGTATGTTACCGCTTCAACTATTTTACCCTCATTTTTAGTACTAAGTCCTGCCTTGCTATGTAATTTTCTAATTATATGGATGATTACAAAGTTTCTGAATATTTATAAGCATCATGATGCCCGCTCAGCAATGTATGATATGGGAATGATGGTGGGCATAGGAACATTGATTTATTTTCCTTTTATCTCCATGTTTTTTTTACTGTTTGTTAGCTTACTTATTTTAAGGCCGTTTAATTGGCGTGAATGGGCAATAGGTTTTGTAGGCTTTGCAACCATCTATTTTTTTATTGCTGTTTTTTATTATTGGAATGATTCACTGGATAAATTTTATCAAATCTGGGCTCCGCTTACTAATTCTTTTCCAAGTAAAATCCAGATAAATGATAACGATTTTGTGGTTATAATACCTTTAGCAATCATACTTATCCTTTCCGCTTTTTCAATTAGGCAAAGTTTCTTTCGCAGTGTCATCCAGGTACGCAAGGCTTTACAATTGTTGTTTAGTCTGTTCATTCTATCGTTAATCTCATTTTATATAAACCCGCAGATACATCTGTATCATTTTTTGCTGTGCGTGACTGCCGATTCTGTTT
>JANWIB010000067.1 GCA_025450155.1 Sphingobacteriaceae bacterium | reverse complement strand
GGTAATAGATGTCCCAGATCCTTCAGTAACAATTGGGAAAATATGTAAACCTTTTAAGGTTGAGATGGTTATTAGAGGGTATCTTGCCGGACACGCCTGGCGGGAATATAAAGGAGGGAAGCGTGAAGTTTGTGGTGTAAAACTACCAGAAGGATTAAAAGAAAACGATAAACTGCCGAATCCTATTATTACACCAACAACGAAAGCGTCAGTGGGGCATGATGAAGACATATCGCGGGAAGAAATACTGCGATGTAAAATAGTATCCGAAGAAGATTATATAAAACTGGAAGAATATACCCGGAAACTATATAAAAGAGGTTCAGAAATGGCAGCGAAACAAGGCTTAATTTTGGTAGATACAAAATACGAATTTGGTAAAGTTGATGACAAAACTCTTTTGATTGATGAGATTCATACCCCTGATTCTTCCAGATATTTTTATAAAGAAGGATACGAAGAATTACAGCATAAAGGAGAGCCTCAGCGTCAGTTGTCTAAAGAATTTGTTAGAAAGTGGCTTATTGAGAATGGCTTCGAAGGAAAAGAAGGCCAAAAAGTTCCCGAAATGAAGCCAGAACTAGTTCAGTCAATTTCAGAGCGATACATTGAATTGTATGAACAAATTACAGGTGAAAAATTTAGACGAATAGAAACCGGGGATAATTTAGACCGGATAAAAAATAATATTCTTACAAGTTTGGATCGTTTATTTTAAATTTATTAAATATAATTCCTAATATTGTATTAGAAGATTAAGAACCACAACTACAAAAACAACCTTACTATGAAATTTTCGGTAGACAAACATGAAAAATATGTTTTAATTAAGCTTCATGAGACGAAATTAAATAGCCTCATCTCACCACAGCTTAAATCAGAACTTATTCTAATCAACACAGAGGGTCAGAAAAATATGATTTTAGACCTTTCTAATGTAAAGTATTCCGATTCGTCTGGCTTAAGTAGTTTATTAGTAGGGCACAGGGTCTGCAAAAATTCGGAAGGTAGTTTTATTCTTACCGGAATAAATGAGGGAATAAATAGGTTGATCACCATTTCCCAATTAGAAAACGTGTTTACAATAGTTCCTAGTGTTGAAGAAGCTATTGATGTTATTTTCATGGAAGAAATTGAGCGTGAGCTTAAAAAAGAGGCGAAATAATTGCTATGAAAATGCATGCGGTTTGAAGTAACCATACTGGGAAGTAGTTCTGCCACGCCAATTTATAATAGAAATCCCTCTGCACAACTTTTAAATGCCAATGAGCATTGTTTTTTAATTGATTGTGGTGAAGCTACCCAACTTCAACTACTGCAATACGGTATAAGAGCTCAACGCATTGATCATATTTTTATCAGCCACCTGCACGGCGACCATTACTTAGGTTTAGTTGGTCTGTTGTCGTCTATGCACTTAAATGGTAGAACCAAGCCAATAAGTATTTTCGCACCTCCCGAACTAAAGGAAATTTTAGATATTCAATTCAGATATTCTCAAACCGAACTGAGGTATCCGGTTAATTTTTACCCTACACAGGTTCAAAACCCTGAAATGATCTTTGAAAATAATGATATTACGGTAGAAACCATTATACTTGAGCACCGTATTCCTTGTACCGGATTTAAATTTACCCAGAAAAAACGCTTGCCAAAGATTATAAAAGATAAAGTTGAGGGCTTAAATATTCCTGTAGAATATATCCCCTTAATTAAGCGAGGAATAGATTATACTGATAAAACAGGAAAGACATACCTGGCTTCTGAGCTAACAACCGATCCGGATGACCCCAAATCCTATGCCTATTGCTCGGATACCCTGTGTGATTGGAGCTATTTAGAACAAATAAAAGGGGTGGATACGTTGTACCATGAAGCGACTTTTATGCAGGATATGATTCAGCGGGCAAAAGAAACCCATCATACTACCGCGTTAGAAGCAGGTGAGGTGGCCTTGAAGGCGGGTGTTAAACAACTTCTTCTGGGGCATTTTTCTGCACGGTATAAAGATTTACAGCCCTTATTGGATGAAGCTAAAACCGTTTTTTCTAATAGCTATTTAGCTGTAGAAGGAGAGACCTTTAAAATTTAAGCTAATCCTTTTTCTTCCCGCCGAATACCGAGAAATGAAGATAGCGTTTTGGATTAGCTTTCAAATCAATCATTAATTTATCCAGATTTTGTGCAGCGTTGTTCAGGTTATTATATAGGTTTTGATCGTTAACAAGTTGTCCTAGTGAACCTTTACCATTATTTATCTTATTGATAGTAATTTGAAGATCAGATACCGCTTTGTTCGCATTTTCCACAGTTTGAGAGAAATTAGCACGGGCAAAATTGTCTGATACCTGATCCAGATTGGACATAATGGAGTTAATTTTTTGGTTGTTTTGCTTAAAATTATTAGAGATAGACTCCAAGTTAGCAAATATAGTAGAGAGCCGGTTGCTTTCTGATCCAACCAGGTGATCGAACTTTTTAGTTGTACTCTCTAAAGTTTCCAAAGAGTTAGCGATACTGGCAAAACTTCGGTTTACGTCTTTTTGAAATTTGGGATTTAGTATGGTATTAACAGATGTAAGAATAGAATCTAAACGGGCAACAAGATTTTCTGCTTTTTTCTGCATCGGTTGAACCTGTTGCATAAAGTCTTTTTTAATGTTCGACTTCAAGGTATCACCATCTTTTGCATAAATTCTACTATTTCCCAATTCAAAAATAATGCCTTTCCCACCAAGCAGGCTGGTACTTTCAAGTCGGGCTATTGTATTTTTAGGAATTTCGTATTCGGGGTCAATATTTAATCTGGCAATTATCTGGCCATTGGGTTGTAGTGTGAGTTCAGCTACCCGGCCAATTTGGTAGCCATTTATCAATACCGGGTTTGAAACCGTTAATCCTTCAACATTATCGTATTTGGCATAAAATTCGGTTTGCGAAGAAAAAACATCATTACCCTTCAGAAAACTATAACCCACAATCAAAATAGCAATAGCAACCGCGGCAAGTATACCTGCTTTTGTTTCGTTTGTAATTTTATTCAAACCATTTAATTTAGTTTATAAAGCTACTCTAATTCTGCCTGCTTTTTGTAGCTCTGAATTGCTTTTAACAAACAGCTTACAATTTCGTTTTGTCCATTTTCTGAGTTTATGTATTCCTCTTCCTCCGGATTGCTGATAAATCCAATTTCTGTTAATATAGCCGGCATACCAGCTCTGGCCAGAACCGCCAGACTTTGTTCTTTAACACCCCTGTCTACTCGGCCAGTATTAATGTATTCATTCTGTATTAAAGTAGCCAGTTTAATACTTTGTTCGCGAAAAGCATTTTTCATGAGCGAGAAGATAATGATACTTTCCGGATCATTGGGGTCATATCCCTCGTAGTTGTTTTTATAATCTTTTTCCAAAAGAATAGAAGCATTTTCTCGAAGCACCACGTCTTGTTCATCCAAGCGGCCAAAACCAGAAACAAAAGTTTCTACACCTTTAGTCGAAGTGCTCTGACGAGTTTCGTAAATCGGTATTTTTCTTCCCCGGCTACCTTTGGTATATCCGGTAATCACCCGATTTTTTGGCATAGAATTACAGTGAATGGAGATAAATAAATCCGCTTTTGCACGGTTAGCGATACCTATACGTTCATACAACGGAATAAAAACATCTTCTTTACGGGTATATATCACCTTAACATCTTTGAAATTGCTTTCAATAGCCTTACCTAATCTTAAAGCCACTTGTAAGGTTACATCTTTTTCTTTAGAAAATAATCCACGAGTAGCGCCATCTTGCCCTCCATGGCCTGCATCTACAACAATTGTTTTTATACGATAAGGAAGCTTGGGTAAATTATTGGCAAAGGATACCCATGGAAGGATCAAGAATAAAGCAATTAAACCGGGGAACGATCTTTTCAATGGTATATTTTTCATTAAATTTGGACACTTTTTTGTATTCATTGCAAAAATAATATTCATAGTCGGATTTGAAATTTATTACGGTTTTTTTTGCGAGATGTTCGCTAATTCTGTTGTTTTTGACACTATTCTTATTAAGTGTTCGGGCGCAACGGCCTGTTCCGGGTAGGGGAAGGGGTATAAACCGGCCCGACACTACTTCTACTGTTACCAAAATTGATACGTTGACTGGACCTACCGCTAGTGGTTTAACTTCCGAAGTAAAGTACAGTGCAGAAGATTCGATCCGGTTTGACCGGATAAATAATATAGTTTATTTGTATGGAAAAAGCCGTATTGCTTACGAACAGTTCGAGTTGATTGCTGATTATATACGCTTAGACCAGAAGAATAATCTCTTATTTGCCAAAGGACAAACCGATTCAAAAACAAACCGGTATAAAGGACGACCTATTTTTACCCAAAGCGGTGACCCCCCCGTTACTACTGATTCCTTATTTTTTAATTTTAAAACTAAAAAAGGTAAAACCTATGGCACATTTACGGATGTAGAGGGGGGATATATTCAAGCAGGCCAGTCAAAAAAAAACCAGTATAATGAAGTCTCTATAAAAAATGCCATTTATAGTACGTGTAATTTGCAACACCCACACTTTGGTATTCACATTACTCGTGGAATTGTCACCGAAAAGCAAATTGTAACCGGACCGGCTTATTTGGTGATAGAAGATATTCCTTTCCCCATAGCTATTCCTTTCGGGTTTTTCCCTAAGGCCAATAAAAGGGCTTCCGGTATTTTATTCCCTACTTTTGGAGAAGAACAGGAACGTGGGTTTTTTCTTCGGGACTTTGGATATTATATCGGGTTAAATGATTATTGGGATGCGGAACTGCGTGGTTCTATATTTAGTAAGGGTTCTTATGAAGGAAGATTAGCAGCCCGATACCGGAAAAATTATAAATACGATGGGTCGTTAAATTTTCGTTATGCCTCAACAAAAACAGGTATAGAAGGGCTTAATCCCCTGCGTACCCAGGATTTTAACCTGACATGGAATCATAGCCAACGCCAGGAAGCTAATCCGGGAACCACATTCAGTGCTTCTGTAAATCTGGGAACCGGCTCCTATTTTACCAATACCGGGGCCGGTGGAACATATGATCCGGAACAAATAACCCGGAATAACATGAGCTCCAGTATTGCTTACGGAAAAACTTTTGCGGATGGACGTATGAATTTTACTTCTAGTTTTCGTCATGAGCAGAATATTACAGCTGGTACAGTAGGGTTAGAGTTACCTGTCTTTAACTTTAGTGTAAATAGTTTCAATCCTTTTGATTCAAAAAATCGGGTTGGTGAACAAAAGTGGTATCAGAAAATTACTTTTGGATATCGATTAGACGGATCAAATTCCATTTCTACAACGGAAAAGGAATTGTTTAAAAAAGAAAGTCTGAACAAATTAAAAACAACGTTTACACATACACCATCGGTGGGTTTATCCTTAAACGTGCTGAAATACTTTCAGCTTGGCCCCACTGTAAACTATGGTGAGCGCTGGTATCTTCAGACTATTAGAAAACACTACATTAGTAATAGAACAGGAACACAAGATTCATTGCTAACAGATACGGTTCGCGGGTTTGCCCGTAATTACGATTATTCTTTTGGTACAGGCTTGTCAACCAAGGTTTATGGGCAAATGAATTTTAAGAAAGGTAAACTTGTTGCGCTCCGCCAGGTGATGACTCCCTTGATCAGTTTTAGTTATCGCCCCGATTTTTCAAGCGATCGCTTTGGTTTTTATCGCACAGCACGGGGAGTAATTGATCCTTCAGTTCAGCAGCGTTATTCCATTTTTGATGGTGGAGGAAGCTCGGGGCGTTCTGCGGCCATTGGATTTTCTCTTGATAATAACATCGAAGCCAAAGTGCGATCAAAAAGTGATACCAGTACTGCTTTTCAAAAGATACCCATATTGCAGGGCTTGACGTTTAGTGGCAGCTATAATCTTGTCGCCGACTCGATGAAGTTATCAGCCATTACCTTCAGTGGCCGTACGGCCTTATTTAAACAGAAATTAGGCATAAATTTTAACGGATCGTTTGACCCTTATGTTTTTGATCCTGTTTTAGGACGTACCATTAATCGGTTTACTATAACTGATGGAAAGCTGGCTCGTCTAACTAATTTAAGCTTATCCTTAAATTTCAGCTTAAATTCTTCCGAATTAAAAGAAAGACACGACAATATGGAGGATCAACAGAACCGGATAACGATGACACCGCAACAACGCGAGGATTTGGAGCGTATCAGCCGAAACTCGAATGCGTTTGTCGATTTTAATATCCCCTGGAATATTACAGCTTCCTACAGCTTTCAATATTCAAAGTTTGGGCTTCAAAAAAACATTACCAATACATTTAATTTTAATGGCGATTTGAGTATAACACCTAAATGGAAGGTGGTCTATTCTTCAGGGTATGATTTTAAGTTAAATAAGCTGACCTATACCCAGTTGTCCATTTATCGTGATCTGCATTGTTGGGATCTTAATTTTAGCGTGGTTCCCTTTGGGCCCTATCGCAGTTATAGCGTAGACTTAAGAGTACGTGCTTCTATTTTGCAAGACCTTAAGTTGAGTAAAAGAAGAAGTTTTCAAGATAATTTTTAACCCATGCTAGCCGAAATTATTACTATAGGCGATGAAATATTGATCGGCCAGGTTGTAGATACGAATTCTGCCTGGATTGCAAAAAAGCTTAATGAGATTGGAGTCCGGGTGAAGCAAATTACTTCTGTTTCTGATGAAAGCGGACATATCCTGGAAGCGCTTGCTACAGCGTCTAAAAGAGCGAATATCGTCATACTAACAGGCGGTTTGGGACCAACTAAAGATGACATTACTAAAAAGACGCTTGCGGAATATTTTGGTGTTGGACTTAGGCGAGACGAAGAAACGCTGAAGCAGGTAGAACGTATTTTTAAGCAGTACAACGCTCCAATGCCTCCAATAAACCAACAACAGGCAGATGTTCCGGAAAATTGTATTGTGCTGCAAAATAAAAATGGTACTGCCCCGGGAATGTGGTTCGAAAAGTACCGGGAAATTTATGTTTCGCTTCCAGGTGTTCCATTTGAGATGATGTACCTGATGGAAGAAGAAGTGATTCCAAGAATTAAGCAATTTTTTCAATTGCCTGCTATTTTGCATCATACCTTGCTTACAGCAGGAGCAGGGGAATCCTTTCTGGCCGAGAAAATAGCATCTGTAGAAGATTCATTGCCGCCATATATCAAACTGGCTTATCTGCCAAAACTGGGCCAGGTACGTTTACGCTTAAGCGCTTATGGCAAAGATGAGAATAAGTTGAAGTCAGAGGTAGCTGTTTATGCCGAACAAATAAAAAGTTTAACCGGAACGTATTTTATTACGGATGAAGATAAGCCACTTGAGAAAGTAGTTCTTGATTTTATGGAATCCAAAGGATTATCGTTAAGTGTAGCAGAAAGCTGTACGGGGGGCTATATTTCACATTTATTTACCCAACATGCAGGTAGCAGCAGGGTATTTTTAGGCGGTGCCGTAACGTATTCTAATCAGTTAAAACAGACTATGCTTGGGGTTTCTAAAATTACTCTAGATCGGTTCGGGGCGGTAAGCGAAGAAACTGCTATAGAAATGGCTGTTGGTGCTTTGAAAAACTATCAATCTGATTATACAATTGCCATAACTTGAATAGCAGGCCCTGATGGAGGTACGCCGGAAAAACCAGTAGGAACCGTATGGATTGCTGTTGCCAGCAAGCAGAAAATAATTTCTAAACAGTTTCACTTTGGCATCAAAAGAACTCAAAATATAGAACGATTCGCTGTAAATGCACTAACCTTACTTTTTAAATTACTTCAGGAAGAATAAGTATCATATAGGTTGGTTCTGAAAATGAAATAAAAAAACAGCCGTAGCTGCTCTTTTAACTTAACTATCCCCCTAAAATATTAATGCGTTAAATGCGTCATCACGTACAGTTCCGTAAGGCGTTGGCGGGTATGTTGTGGACGATTGTCTTTCGGTGTTGCGGCTCTTTTAATAAGAAAAGAAAAAAGCCTCTGTAAAAAACTTTCTTTTTGTTGATCTTCT
>JANWIB010000066.1 GCA_025450155.1 Sphingobacteriaceae bacterium | reverse complement strand
TGGTAGCCTGGATTATGAAAGGACTGATTAAAGCCAAAGAGCGGGGGTATTTCATTATGGAACTGCCTGTATATCGTATACCCCGATGGAGTAATGTGGCATTAACCATGTACGAAAAAGTAAAGGCCTTTGTGTTTGAAGCCGGAAAGGTAATCATTGCCATATCCATTATTTTATGGGTATTAGCTTCTTACGGGCCTGCAGAAAAACAACGAGCCATAGAAAAGAAATACCAATCGACAGTGATGCTGCAACGTTATTCCGCTACGGATATTAACCATTTAAAGGCGGCTGATAAATTGGAAAACTCGTACGCAGGAATGGTTGGTAAAGCCATAGAGCCGCTTATTAAACCATTAGGATTTGATTGGAAGATTGGTATTGCCTTAATTACCTCGTTTGCGGCACGCGAAGTATTTGTAGGCACCATGGCCACCATTTATAGTGTAGATGGCGACGATTCGAATACCGCGTCGGTACGGGCAAAGATGCAGGAGGCTAAAGACCCTGCTACCGGAAAACCTGTATTTACGTTTGCTGTCGCATTTTCGCTCATGATTTTTTACGCTTTCGCCATGCAATGCATGAGTACGCTGGCTATCGTTTATCGCGAGACCAAAAGTTGGAAATGGCCCGTTATACAATTGGTATATATGACTGCGCTTGCCTATATTGCCAGCCTTGTGGTATATCATATTCTGAAGTAATTGCGTGGATAAAATACAGGTTCTAAAAAACTATTTACCTCTTGATGCCGCCCCGGTTATTGCCAAATGGATAGATTATTTTCAGTGCGAGTTTAAAGTATCGCGTGGCAGAGGTTCTAAGTTTGGTGATTACCGCCCGCCGTTTCAAGGCCGGGGGCACCGAATTTCAGTTAATTACAACCTCAATCCCTACGCCTTTTTGGTCACCACGGTGCACGAGTTTGCCCATCTGTTAACCTGGCAGGAGCACCGGCGGAAGGCCAAACCGCATGGAGCCGAATGGAAAGCGAATTTTAAACGGATGATGAAGCCCTTTTTTGAAAAGCAACTATTTCCTTTGGATATTAAACAGGCAATCGTAAATTATCTGCAAAACCCGGCGGCATCCAGTTGTTCGGATTTGACCCTTTTTAGGATATTGAAAAAATACGATACACCCGGTAAGCAGGTGACAACCGTAGAAAGCCTTCCCCCCAACAGTGTATTTAGTTTTAAGGATAAGCGTATTTTTAGGAAAGAGACTTTAATACGCAAACGATATCGCTGTACCGAATTAAAAACAGGTTTGATTTACCTGTTTAGCCCGGTGGCGGAGGTTAGCCCGGTAACTTCTGACGAAGCCAACCCGGATTGGGAGTAAATAAAGCCGATAAAAACAGTTAAAGAAAATTATATAAAATTCTGTATCATTTCTTCAGGACACATATACTCGTTAACAGCAGTTTTATTCGTGTTCTTCATTAAATTCGATATGTCGTTTTGCTAAGTTGTCTTCCCTACTGAGTTTTGAATTCTGCAAAGTCAATTTGCCATAAGCATCAAAATTCTCAATAGTTATAGTATTATTATTGCTACTCCACTTATATTTTTTAGTTAAATCGTCATACATGTGATTATAGCTATTTTCTCTTTCTTTTGGCAAACAATTAGCTATTACCTGATAAGAAACCACAACAGAATCCTGACTAAAATTTAGAATCTGATACTTGTAAATCATGCAACCACCACCTGTCATTTCCTTACAGGTTTCTCCAATTAGCGCTTTGTAGGATTTTCCTTCAATTTGGTGATGTTGCGCACTTAAATCAATCACGTTGAACATAAGAAAAGTCAATATTGAAACGAGTTTTACTATCATGTTTTATGCCTTCTTAAGACGGTTTGGGACACACAAAGTTATCAAGATACGCAAATCTTTGCGAACCCACTATTCGGCATACTTATGAACAAGCTTTACCCGCAATTGCGCAAAGCCATTGTTACCTGCTTAGCTTCTTTTTATATAATAATGAATTCTGGTTTCAATATAATCAACTACAATTTCGATGTGAACTATCACATTTTAAATTACTACCCCATATATGTACTCATGAATTAATTGAAAAAAGTATCAAAACTTATTTCACAAGTATTTCAAGTAATCCTTTTGCTACCTCATGCTCGCATTTGAAATCTAAACCAAGCAACTGAGCAAAAGTTCCGGCATACTGTTTTTGTAAAATCTGCATGGAAGTTCTCACTTCACCTTTTTCAGCAATACCTGGACCCATAACGGCAAACCATATCTGGTGAGAATCTTCAATTTTATTGTTATGGCTGGTCCATTTTTCTTTTATCACATCTCCACGTCCATGATCTACAGTAACAAACAAAGCTGTTTTGTTTTTGTACTGCCGATCATTTTGCAGCCAGCTCCATACATCACCCAGCCACTGATCTACCTGGTGTGCTGCATTGAGATAATCTTTATAATGACCCGCATGCGCCCATTCATCAGTTTCTCCATAAGAGATGTATAACACACGTGGCTTTTTCTTTTTCAGATAATCCATAGCCATATAGTGAGTGAATTTATCAAGATATTCTTCCTCGCCAAATGGTTTATATGAATCTTTTTTCAGCAAATTGATCGCCTGCTGTTCGGCATCCGGTTTATTTCCCCCACAATATTCCTTTCCGCAAATTACCTGAAAGCCCGATCGCTCTTCACTCAGTATTCTATCAAAAGCATCCCATGCGCAAAAGGCCGCTACCCTACCTTTAAAGCTATTTTGTTGATTGATAAACTCCAATACATTGGTGTGAGGGTTAATAGGATATTTATTTGTATTGATGGCAGTGTCTACATAGCCACAAAAAATTTCACTATAGCCAGGATAAGAAAACCAATACGGGTTGCTGTTATCCACTTTGTTATTATACAAACGGTTTCCATATACCTGTCCTTTGGATGCCATAGTAGTCCAGATGAAAGGCAAAAGTTTTTTTCTTCTTTCATTCTCAGTTACCGCCCAGTACTTATTAAATATTCCTATACTGTCATGCTGATTGAAAGAAGGGTTGCAGGCAATGGTTGAGTCCATTCCTTTGAAAACCTCCTGCCAACGAAAACCATCGGTTGTGATAATTATAATGTTTTCAATTTGCGAAGTTTGAGAAAAGGATCCAATATTGCATAAGAGTAGCAATGCTGTAAGAATATTTTTCATAGTCAATAATTTTAAGTCAGAAATGCCATTGATTCATTAATCTGTCTTCTTGCCTTGCCTTACAGAGCGTTGACGGCAATTTACAAAAAGGCCGGGAAGCTACGCGAAACTTATCAGAAGGAATTTTTGTGCTGCCGGGGCAGCATTGCCGATTAAAGTTATAATTTACACAATATAAAAAGTGAGCAATTTTTATCGCAACAATCCATCCAAATTATGTCGGTTTGTGGCTATTTTGTACCTAATGGCAGCAATCCTAGCAGAAAATAGATTTCCGTTGCTCGTGTTGGAATTCGTCTCTAACAAAGTTTTCTAATTATTTCCTAAACTTGTCTGTTGCCTTCCTGCCACTGCTTACTGAATGATTTTGCAGCGACTTTTGGCATTGCCCGGTATTTGCCCCAACTCTTTTTAAAAAATAGTTTCAGGAAGAAGTTTTTCCATTTAGAATTCACCAGATCCATCATGCTTCGCTTCATCATGGCTTTTTTCCAGCCCTTCCATCCTAAACTTTCTGTCCCGGAACTGAGGCCTTTTGCAACGGCATCGCGGCGATTGAGCAGCAGCATGTTGTGAATATCTATTTTAGCCGGGCACACTTCAGTGCATTTGCCGCACAGGCTGGAGGCGTAACTCAGGTGCTTAAAATCCGCCATCCCGCTAAGATGCGGTGTGATAACAGATCCAATGGGACCGCTATAGGTGGTTTCGTAAGTATGTCCGCCAATGTTTTTATAAACCGGGCAGGCATTTAAACAGGCGCCGCAACGGATGCAGTACAATGCCTGGCGCTGTTCTTTTTGAGTCAGCAGGTTGGTGCGTCCATTATTCAAAAGAATCACATACATTTCTTCGGGGCCATCAGTTTCTCCTTCCTGACGGGGGCCGCCTAAAATGGTATTGTAAACGGTTAAGTTTTGCCCTGTTCCATGTGTGGCCAATAAGGGCCAGAAAAGACTTAAATCCGTAAGCGAAGGAATCAATTTTTCGATGCCGGCTACAGCAATGTGTATTTTAGGAAAGGTGGTGGTTAAGCGGGCATTGCCTTCATTTTCTGTTAAGGCGATGTTGCCGGTATCGGCAATCAGGAAATTGGCTCCGGTAATACCTACATCGGCAGCGGTATATTTTTCACGCAGTAATTCGCGGGCTTTCAGCGTAAGTTCTTCTGGCGTAGCATTTATAGCTGTACCAAACTTTTCATGAAAAAGTTTAGCGATATCCTCTTTGCTAAGGTGCATGGCCGGCGTAACAATATGATACGGTTTTTGCCCCAGCAGTTGAACGATGTATTCGCCCAAATCACTTTCCAAAGTTTCTATTTGATGTTCTTCTAAGAATTCATTCAAATGAATTTCTTCGGTAGACATGGATTTAGATTTGATGACCGTTTTAGCATTGGCTTTTTGCAGAATATGTAAAATTTCCTGCTGTGCCTCTTGTGCGTTATTGGCCCAAATGACTTTGCCTCCTCTTCGCTGAAAATTAAGCTCGAACTCCAAAAGAAATTTGTCCAAATTCTCCATCACCCTCCATTTAATTACATGGGCCTTCTTTTTCGAATTCTCCAGATTGGCGAATTTGGATAGGCCACGTTCTACCGCGGCATCGTATTTGCCAATATTAAAGTTAATCACCTGGCGGTGGGCTAAGTCAAAGGCTTTACTTTCGGAAGTTAAGAGGAAGTCTTCAGCGAGATTGGTCATGGGTAGGAAGTTAGAGATTCGTTAGCACGAAATTAAAAAGTTGAAGAATAATTAGGAGCTAAAATCGAATTGCTTCTATAATCACTTGTACGCATTATTGGATAGTCAATCTTTTTAAAAGTTACTTTATCTGTTATTTTACAAAGCTTTTTTGGGCATTGTTAATTCTAAATGGTTTGCAGAATCTAATCGACGATTCATTTCATCCCGGCAGTTTTGAATCAATGGCATTATAATTTTTAATTGATCTTCCTGAGACTTTTCCAAGTTATTCATATAACTCTCATAACTAATAGCGCTAGTAACAGATTGAGTAGAACAAATACAATAATCTAAAACTATATTATAATTCTCAGATTCTTTTGCTTTTGAATCTCTTAAACAAGTTTCAATCAAAGTCCGCTTGTCTTTGTTTGTCCAATTTTTAGAGTCTATCTGACGTTTGTTTTCATAGTCATTATTGTAATTGATAGTACTTAACTCATAACAACCATTTATAATTAAGATAATTAATACAACTTTAGATATTACGCTAAATTTTTCATACTGATTATCAGATACTATATTTTTCTGTGTTTTAAGTTTATGATTATAAGATATGATGGTAATTATAATGGCAATTATGGTTGTCCCAACTAATGCCATAAGTTGAGTTTGTCCAAAAGTACCAGCTTTTTCATATAAACGATATGCAGTAAAACCTAAGCCTACTATAATTGCCATTATAATTATACTTAATTTTTTCTTGCCGAAAAGTTTCATGAATTCACTTAGTTTTTAAAAATGTAGAAAAGTTTAAGTAATATCTATGTTCCTTTTAGCCCGCTTTCTTATTATAGTTTTAGCCATTTCTTTCTTACAGCCAATTGTTCCGGACTTGCTTTGTCATCAACTGTAATTTTATACTTTGCATTCGGGTTAGCGGTAAGGGTAATCTCGATGGTTTGCAAGATACCATCTCTGGAAATTAATACGTTGATCTTATCGCCCACTTTTTTAGAGCTTATCATTTTGTCTAACTCGTCTACGCTGGTAATACGATATCCGTCAATTCCAACAATTTCATCATTTACATTCAATCCATCCTTCCATGCCGCCTTTCCCCTGGATACATGGGTGATGGTTAATTGCCCTTCTTTTACGGCTGACGCAATACCTAAATAGGGTGTATTTTTTCCTTGATTTTCATTAGAAAGGAGCAGGCCCGCGTATCCTAAATAATCCGGATAGTTAATGGGATTAGTTCCATTAATGTAATCAGCATAGATTTTATCTAATGATTTTCCTGCTACTTTCTCAGCCATCACCTTAAATTCGGCATCGGTATATCCACGCTTTTGTTTTTTGTAATACTCCTCGTACATCGCTTTCATCACATCATCCAAACTTTTTTGGCCTTTTGTAGCACCAATAATTTCCAGATCCATAATCATGCCGATGAGCGAACCCTTATCGTAATAAGAAATGGTAGAGTTTTTGGAGTTTTCATTGGGCCGGTAATATTTTATCCAGGCATCCAGGCTGGCCTCGCTAACCGGTTGTACCCGGTTTCCGGGCTGATTTTCTACAGCGCTTATGTCGCCGGCAATTAAATCCAGATATTTTTCCGGTGAATAAAAGCTCGTACGGCGCAGCATTAAATTGTCGTAATAAGCCGTAAAACCTTCTGCTATCCACAAATTGGGAGTATAATTTTCAGCAGTATAATCAAACGGGCCCAGTGCTTTAGGGCGAAGCCTTTTTACATTCCATAAGTGAAAATATTCATGGGCTACTAATCCTAAAAATCCTTTATAATCCTTTTCGTTGGTATAATTCATCCGCGAAGCGCCCAGAACAGTAGAATTAAGATGTTCTAATCCGCCCCCATATGATTGAAAATTATGAACAATAAATACATAACGTTTATTCGGGTTTTCGCCAAATACAATTGTTTCTTCTGTTACAATTTTTGCCATATCACGTTGCAGCGCTTCCTTATTGTAGTTCCCGCCACCATACATGGCCACCTCGTGTTTAACTCCGGCAGCCGTGAACTCAAAAATATCCTGATTGCCAACCTCTATCGGAGAATCGAAAAGAATATCGAAATCGACAGCCTGAAACATATTTGGCTTACCTGAAACCGGCTCAAGCCCTGTTGATATCTTAGTCCAATTTTTAAACGGCTTAATGGTAACCGTTGTCGGATTATTAATAGTATTATCCACATACATAAAAATCCCGGTAGGAGACAAGAATGCATGAGATACATCAACAAAGCTGGTTCTTACCGAAATTTCATTGGCATATACCCGGTATTTTACCGTTACCTGCTCTCCGGGATTATCATAAACAGCCCAGGTATTTTTAGCTGTTTTTTCTGTTTTAAGCAAGTTGCCTTTTCCTCCCCAGGCTTGTAACCCTTCCACATTTTTAGAAAACTCTCTCACTAAGTAAGACCCTGGTGTCCACACCGGCATTTTTATTGTAGAAGGCTGATAACTCAGAATAGGGCGGGTACTCTTATATTTCATCTCCACATCAACATAATGTGCCTGAGGTTCAGTAAAGGATACTTCGAAGGCGATATTAGTTTGCGCCTGAATAGATGCGGCAGTAGTCATAAAAAGAATAAATAAAATACACTTCATTACACAAGGTTTTTGAACAAAAATAATCTTTCTGCACAGATTGTTATTTTTGTTTGTTAAATATAAGCTGTAAAATACTTGTACAACAAAATATCTTCAGCTTATATAATAGTTTTGCAGTTTAAAATTTCCTCAAACAATTTCGGATTATTTGAAAGATTATAAATCTTATTTCAGAGTATGAAAATAAAGCACATCGTTTACGGTATTTTAATTATTGGTTTTGCAGCGCTCGTTGTTTATCGTATATCCAAGAGTAAAAATCTGGATAAAGCAGCAGGAGGTGGGCGTCCTGGATCGGCGGGTTCGGGTGGGCCAATGCCACCAATGAAAGTAAATGGTGTAGTGGTTAAACCCACAAGTTTTTCCAATTCATTATCGGTTTCGGGTTCCATAGAAGCCAATGAACAAGTGCAGATACGAAGTGAGGTATCAGGCTTGGTTAAAGAAATTTATTTTCAGGAAGGGAGCAACGTAAGTAAGGGGCAACTATTATTACGTATAGATGACTCTGAACTTCAAGCCCAATTAGCACAAGCGGTTACCAAACAAAAGTTAGCAGCGGAAACAGAGCAACGTGCAAAACAGTTGTTAAAAAAGGAGGCCATAAGTCGCGAAGAATACGATGTGGCATTAGCAGATTTACGTTCATTGCAATCGCAAACCCAATTAATAAGGGCTCAGTTAGCAAAAACCAGGATAAAAGCTCCCTTTAGCGGCAAGATTGGACTTCGTTCGATTTCTGATGGAGAATACCTTACGCCAACAACAGTTGTAGCCAACCTGGTTAGTATCAACCCGATTAAAATTACTTTTTCCATTCCTGAAAAATATTCCGGGCAGGTGCGGATGAATAATACCATTGTATTTACAGTTTCCGGGTCTAATAAAAAATATAATGCCCTTGTTTATGCTATCGAACCTGGTATTGATGCGAATACAAGAACTTTGCAATTAAGGGCAAAAACTGATAATAGTGATGGCCAACTGTTGCCAGGCTCTTTTGCCAAAGTGGAACTGTCTTTAGCTACTATTGAAAATGCTATACTCATTCCTTCCGAAGCAATTATACCGGTACTGAAGGGGAGAAAAGTGTTTATAAGCAATAACGGCCTGGCAAAAGAAGTTATGATAGAAACGGAATCGCGAACCGAGCGGGATGTATTAGTTACATCGGGCTTAAAAGCGGGCGATACGGTTCTTACTACCGGAATTATGGCCTTGAAAGCCGATGCTCCGGTAAAGGTACAAGTGAGCCAATAAATAAATCTACTATGAGTTTATCCACAACCAGTATTAAGCGCCCCGTATTAGCCATTGTGATGAACTTGGTGCTGGTGCTATTTGGCGTTATCGGATTTAAATTTCTGGGGGTTCGGGAATTTCCGTCCATTGATCCCCCGGTTGTTTCCGTCAGAACCGCATATCCGGGAGCAAATGCGGATATCATCGAGTCGCAGATTACAGAGCCTTTGGAAAAGGCCATCAACAGTATTGATGGAATAAAAAATATATCTTCTTCCAGTAATCAGGGCGCTAGTGTGATTTCAGTAGAGTTTAATCTGGATAAAAATTTAGAAGAGGCAGCAAACGATGTTCGGGATAAAGTCTCGCAAGCGGTACGTCAATTGCCAAAAGATATTGATGGATTGCCGGTTGTTTCCAAAGCCGATGCCAACTCAGACGCCATTATATCCATGACCGTTCAGAGTAACATCCGCAATCAGTTGGAGATAAGCGATTATGCTGAGAATGTGATCGCCCAAAGGCTCAATATTCCGGGAGTGGGCGGTATACAGATATGGGGACAAAAAAGATACGCGATGCGTATCTGGATTAATCCGGCAAAATTAGCTTCATACGGACTTACTGCCTTGGATGTCAAAAATGCCTTAGACCGGGAAAACGTAGAACTTCCTTCCGGAAAAATATATGGCGATGCAACGGAACTTTCGGTTAAAACCTTGGGAAATTTATCCAGCGAAGAAGATTTTAATGAGTTGATTATTAAATCGGAAGGGAATGATATTGTTCGGTTACGTGATGTAGGTAATGCAGTTTTAGGCCCCGAAAATGAAGAAAGTATGTTGCGTGAATCGGGTACCCCGATGATCGGCCTTGCGTTGGTACCTCAACCGGGAGCCAATTATCTGGAAATCGCCAAAGAATTTTATAAGCGGTATGAACAGTTAAAGAAAGAATTGCCCAAAGATTTCAGGCTGAATATCGCCTTGGATAACACTGTTTTCGTGAAAAAATCGGTTACCGAAGTAGGTGAAACCATTTTAATATCATTGCTATTGGTGATATTGATTATATACCTCTTTTTTCGCGATTGGAGTATTGCATTTCGGCCCTTAATAGATATACCGGTTTCCCTCATCGCCACCTTTTTTATTATGTATTTATTCGGATTTTCCATTAACGTGTTAACCCTGCTTGCCATTGTTTTGTCAACAGGTTTGGTGGTTGATGATGGTATTGTGGTAACAGAAAATATCTTTAAGAAGATTGAAGAGGGGTATTCGCCCATAGAAGCGGCCATAAAAGGCTCAAACGAGATTTTTGTAGCCGTAATTTCTATTTCGATAACTCTGG
Organism: Sphingobacteriaceae bacterium; assembly: GCA_025450155.1. Classification (GTDB taxonomy): domain Bacteria; phylum Bacteroidota; class Bacteroidia; order Sphingobacteriales; family Sphingobacteriaceae; genus JANWIB01. The sequence continues at coordinate 300 of JANWIB010000066.1, read as the reverse complement.
CAGCAGTATTTTTTCCGGTTATTTTTCTGGAAGGGTTCGTAGGCCGACTTTTCAGAGAGTTTGGTGTAGTTATCGCCGCCGCCGTTCTTGTTTCAGCGTTTGTCTCTTTATCCCTCACACCGATGTTAAATGCTTATTTAATGAAGGGGAGGCATAAAAAATCTCGTTTTTATGATTTAACTGAACCTTATTTTGAAAAATTAACCGCAGGTTACGGGGAAGCATTGGCAGGTTTTATGAAAAGGCCCTGGATGGCTTTCCCAATTATAGCCGGATGTTTAGCCTTAATTGTACTTTTTT
>JANWIB010000065.1 GCA_025450155.1 Sphingobacteriaceae bacterium | reverse complement strand
CTGGAGTCATGAAAAAGTTTATTTATCCCCTGATATTTTTACTCCCACTTTTGGTAAAAGCACAAAGTCGGGACCCCATTTTTCGGCTCAAAAAAGAAAAAGTAATTAAAACTGCTGAAGCTTATTTTAAGAGAATTTATCCTAAGTTTAATTCTGAAAATTTTGACACTATTTTTTTAAGTAAAAGTAATCGGAACAGATATAAGTTATCTTTTGGATATTACCTTAAATATATTCCCATTGGAGAATCGTTTAACTACAATGCTACTTGTATTTTCACTTTAACACCAACAGATTCTTTACCTCCAATAGATATATCAGAATCATCAGTAGATTCAGAAGATACCCATAATTCTTTTTATCAATCCTCCGAGAAAAACTCAAAGGCAATTCAATTTGTATTAAAAGCTTTTAAAGTATATAATCCTTATTTATCAATCCCAAACATTAATACAGAAATTCTTATTAAAGAAAGAGAAACAACTTACGAAGTAATTTTTGATGATAATCAAGGCATGGGATGGTATATTGTAAATAAACCAGATGGTAAAGTAGAATATATCAAGCACAAAGAATACGCTCCCCGTCCTAAATTTAAAGATGAAGAAAAATGGGAGAAATTAGAATGGTAATAGGATGAAACAGATTTTGCTTTTTATATTATCCATAATGGCTGTAAAAGCATTCGCTCAAAAAGACGACCTTATTTTTAAATTAGCTAAAAAAGATATCATTGACAAAGCAGAAGCTGTTTTCCAGGCAAGTTATCCTGACTTTAAAGCCAGTAATTTTGATCGAATTAATTTAAGTAAAAGCAACAAGAACAGGTATCAACTTTCATTCAGCAACTCGATTGTATATATTCCACAGGGAAAAGCATATTATAGTTTGGGGAAGTGCTTTTTTATTCTAGTTCAAAAAGAGGGTCTGTCACAACCTGATTTTAGGGGATTGTCTTCAACAGTAGAAACATCAGATAATGTATTACATGCAACCCAATTTTATCAACCGTTGGCAGCGTATAAAAAAGCAATGCAATCCGTATTAAAGATACTGGAAAAAGACCAACATCATCACCCAGAAGGTATTATTTCACACGATCAACGCTTGGTTATTATGGAAATGAAGGATACCTATAAAGTTTATTTTAAAGAAGAATCATCAGATTTCTTTTCTGTAGAAATAATATATAAATCTGATGGAAAGGTAACAGATGAAATGCATGGAGAGCCTATTCCTCCACAATTTAAGGAAGAAAAATGGGAGAAATTAAAATGGTAATAAGATGAGACAGCCTTTGCTTTTTATATTATTCCTGATGGCTGCAAAAGCATTCGCTCAAAAAGACGATCCTATTTTTAAATTAGCTAAAAAAGATATCATTGACAAAGCGGAAGCTATTTTCCAGCAAAGCTATCCTGACTTTAGGGGCAATAGCTTTGATCGGATTCAATTAAGCAAAAGTACAAAGGGAGGCTACTTATTAACTTTTGGTAATTCTATTAATTACATCCCTTTAGGCAAATCTTATTATTATTCGGCAGAATGTTTATTTCGTTTAATAGAGAAAAAAGATTCATTCCCCGAAATCGAATTTGGAGTTAAAGGTGTTTCAGAGCAACCCTATGAATCTTCTGAAATACAACAAGCTACTGCATTTTACATTCCCTCGCCAACAGATAAAAAAGCAATACAATTTGTACTAAAAGCACTCAAAAAAAATAATCCTAGCTGGAAATCTAATGGGCAGCTTATTATTACAGAGGAAAAAGAAGTTTATCAGGTTCATCAAAAAGATGCTACAAACTCAGAATTTTATACGGTGGCAAAATCTAACGGCAAAATCAGTTTTCTTCAGGTTTACGATATGCCAACGGATGAGGTACAATGGGAAGAAATTAACTGGTAACACTTATGAAACAAACTTTATTTTTTATACTCGTATTTATGGCTGCTATAAAAGCGAATGCACAAGATAATAATGACCCTATCTTCCGCCTGAGTAAAAAAAAACTTATTTCAGAGGTAGAAAAAGAAATTAAAAAGGGGTATCCGAATTTTGAAGCGAAAAATTTCGAACGAATTGAACTACGCAAAAGCAATCGGGGTAACTATAACCTATCCTTCAGCCATCCTATTAACTATGTGCCCTTAGAAAAAGCGTATTATTATGACCTTGGGATAAAATTTGCGCTGAAAGATTTGAAATTAGTGTCTCAATCTTTGAGTGCCGGGACACTTTCTTCATCAAGTAACTTAAGTGCTGAATCATTCTTTAAGAATACAAAAGCAATAAAGGCCACAACTGATATAATTATAGGAAAAATAAAAGAAAAGGAAGGTAAAGACTGGAAAATCACTGAGAATGGTCGATTAGACATTAAAGAACAAAAGGACGTATACGATATTTGGTGGATAGAAGAACTATTTGAAGTCTATTATACATTAAATAAATCTACTCATCAATTGGAGTGGAAGTACTCGGCCGATATTGCTCGTAGGCCATCCACGGATGAAGAGGAAAAATGGGAAATATTAAACTGGAATTAATGACCATCCTTGATAAAATTGTAGTAAAAAAGAAACAGGAAATAGCTGAAGCCTATCAACGTATACCCGTAACTCGATTACAAGAAAGCGAACAGTTTAACCGCACATGTTATTCTTTCCGTGATTTTTTGCTTGATCCTGAAAAAACAGGAATTATTGCCGAGTTCAAACGAGCTTCGCCATCTAAAGGTATCATTAACAATAACGCCGATGTTACAGTTGTTACCAGGCAATATGCAGAGGCAGGCGCTTCAGCGCTTTCCGTATTAACTGATGAAAGTTTTTTTGGCGGTAACATCGACGATCTTAATTCTGCACGAAACAATAATCAGATTCCAATTCTCCGTAAAGATTTTATTTTAGACGAATACCAAATTTTGGAAGCCAAAGCAACGGGGGCCGATATTATCTTATTGATAGCGGCTATTCTAACACCAAAAGAAATTGCTCAGTTCTCCAGATTTGCAAAGAATATGGGCATGAGCGTATTGCTGGAAGTGCATAATAAAGAAGAATTAGACCGAAGCTTGTGCGATAAACTGGATGCAGTGGGCATAAACAACCGGAATTTGAACGATTTTACCGTTTCGATAGAACATTCGTACAACCTTGTAGAACATATTCCCGGGCAGTTTTTAAAAATATCAGAAAGTGGAATCAGCGATCCTCAAACCATAAAAGAACTTAAAAAAGCAGGGTTTAATGGCTTTTTAATTGGCGAGAACTTTATGAAAGAAAAAGATCCGGGAAAAGCAATGCGGGAGTTTACAAATCTGTTAAAATAAAAAGGCTGTTCAGGTTTGAACAGCCTCTTATTTTCAGGTACATTTTATTTTATAAAATATATAACCATACAGCGTATAAAACACCTGAAGCTATGCCTAAAAATCCTATTGGAATTTGATAGTTTACCAATTTCATACGAAGCGCTTCGCCTTTTTCAATAGCGGTAGCATTGCCTCTGAATACGTACTTGCTGATTAATCCAAAGCCTAAAATCATACCCATAGAAAAATCTGCAATACCACAAATTAACCACATTACCCAACGTAAAGGAAAGGTGCTTAACATTGACATGCCTGTTATGCAGCCAATAAGTTCCCAAATACCCCAGACACCCAATACAAACCCAATCCAACCTTGGTAAGGGGTAAGTTTGTCAATTAATTCTTTCGCATTCGGCTTGTTCTTAATAATAAGAGCTGACAGGCATAGAATGCCTCCTAAAATTGGTAATAATAATGAAATCATGTTGTTTTTGTTTTAAGTGTTAATTAAATTAATAATACTAAATTACTTCAATAGTAAACTGCTACGAAAAACCTACGATTAGGTTTCTTTTATTTTTTCAACAGTTAAATAACGGCTAATATCTTGGTTTGTCAACTTAAAGCGATATAATTAAATCTTATATATTAGCCGCTTGTTGTAAACTCATGGCAAAAAAGAACTTTTATGATACTGCTATAAAACCTGAAAGAGTAGTGCTGGTGGGCATCATTCAGCCGCACGAAACGGAGGAACAAGAACGTGAATACTTGGAAGAGCTGGAATTTTTGGTTGATACTGCCGGGGGAATTACTGAAAAAACTTTTACACAAAAAATGAATCGCCCAGACAGGGCTACTTTCGTAGGAAGTGGTAAACTCGAAGAAATACAGGCTTATGTCAAATCAGAAGAAATCGATATTGTGGTTTTTGATGATGAACTATCGCCTTCGCAATTACGCAATATTGAGCATGAACTTCAAGTTAAAATATTAGACCGCAGTAATTTGATCCTCGATATTTTTGCCCGCAGGGCACAAACGGCACAAGCCAGAACACAGGTAGAGCTGGCTCAGCTCCAATATTTGCTCCCCAGATTAACCCGGCTATGGACTCACTTAGAGCGTCAAAAAGGTGGCATTGGTATGCGGGGACCTGGTGAAAGCCAGATTGAAACCGACCGCCGTATTATCACCAATAAAATAGCTTTATTAAAAGAAAAACTGAAGCTGATTGATAAACAAAATGCTACGCAGCGAAAAAACCGAAGCGAATTGGTGCGGGTGGCTTTGGTTGGATATACCAATGTGGGCAAATCAACCATCATGAATATGATTTCCAAATCGGATGTGTTTGCTGAGAATAAATTGTTTGCTACGCTGGACACAACTGTTAGAAAAGTGGTAATTGGTAACCTGCCTTTCCTTTTATCAGATACGGTTGGATTTATCAGAAAACTACCGCATCATTTGGTAGAATGTTTTAAATCTACATTAGACGAGGTACGCGAAGCAGATATCCTGATTCATGTGGTTGATATCTCGCATCCAGGTTTCGAAGACCAAATTGAGACCGTAAATGAAACTTTAAAAGATTTGGGTATAGTAAATAAGCAAATTATTACTGTCTTTAATAAAATTGATGCTTATCAACACGAAATCAATACGGAAGAAGAGTCTGCTAAACTTACATTAGCAGATTTTAAAAAAAGTTGGATGGCCCGACACAATAGCCCGGCAATTTTCATTTCGGCATTAAATAAAGATAATATTGAAGAGTTTAGAGCTTTATTATATCAGAAAGTGATGAAAATCCATCAGGAGCGATACCCTTATGATAATCTATTGTACTAATCAAAACTTCAAATCATACTTTTTAATAATGGCATCCATAAAGGTCCGATTATAAAGTGCATTGAGTTTGAGTTGCTCTATTTTTTCCTCTAAACCCTCCAAATCTTCCAGAGATTCATCTTCTTGAAGATAGATGTATCCCGAATGATACCACGCATCATCGGCAATATCATATAATTCTTCTTTATCTTCTAAATCAGAAAAATCATCTGCGCTATTTTTTGCATCATTAACAGCTATTTTTTTTACCAAATTGATTAAATTCTGGTCTGTCATATCCTTTTTATGATACTATTTTTAAATATACGTTTTGTTCGATAATCTGAAAAGGGTTTAATGATTTTTTATGTTTCTTTGTACAAAAGAAGGATCTTTTAAAAACCGTTATTTATTATGGAAAGTAAACGTCAGCAAAAATTTGCAGGGGTTATTCAAAAAGACCTTGCCGAAATATTTCAGAGAGAAGGGATGAATTTTTTACCCAACACCCTGGTTACTATTACTAAAGTGCGGGTAACACCAGATTTAGCAATTGCCCGTGTATTCTTAAGTTTTTTTAACAATCAAAATAACTCTTTGGCCTTAAATACTATTAAGGCGCATGCAAGTGAAATCCGATATAAATTAGGAAGCCGTATAAAAGACCAGGCTCGTATAGTTCCTCACTTAGAATTCTTTATAGATGACACAAACCAATACGTGGAAAGAATGGATAAACTATTCGATAAGATAAGTAAAGAACCCAGGCAAGAAGATAAATTAGGAGAAGATTAGCACATTACAGGCTCAAAAAATAATTTAAGAAATAGACGAAATCCAAACTTAATATTAAGATATACGTTCCACAATAAAAGGGTATTCTTATAAGTAGAGTATGAAATTAGTACTGTTAACGTTGCTGAACTTAATGCTCCTTAATCCCTCCGAGCACCCTACATTTAAGGGAGGACAAAAAAATTTGACTTCTTTTATCACATTTAATTTAATTTATCCCGAATACGCTAAGCAAAACTGCTTACAGGGTACAATAAACGTAAGTTTCAAAGTAACTAAACAGGGTCGTATTTTTGAATCTAAAATTACAAAAGGATTAGGAATTGATCTGGATGATGAAGCACTACGAATTATCCGCTTAACATCCGGAAAATGGATTGTTCCGGCAGACCATGACACTACAGTTGCCCTAGTAATACCCATTAATTTTTCATTAAAAGAATATCATTGCGAACAAAAATCGAGCGATGACATTAAAGAGGCAATCACCGCATACAAAACCAGAGGCGATTTAACCAAAGCTATTTTTAATTTTTATACTCAAAAACCGCCACGTAGGGAAGGTACAATAGAAATTGAGCGTTTAAAAGCCGAATTAGGCTATAATGAAAAATTTATTAATAAAATGATTCGGCAGGGGCAGCGGAAATTAAAACAAGGAGATAAAGAAAGTGCTTGCGAAGATTTTAACTTTGTAAGAAAAATCGGTAGCAATAAAGCTGATAAACTAATCTCCGAAAATTGTCCTTGATGAGAAACACCTTACGCTTTTTTGGCTTATTAGATGTTATAAGTATTGTATTATTTGCCCCCCAGTTTTGGTTATTACTTACTAACTTCAATAAATTAGTAAGCAATATTCCAACGCTAGCCGTATCTTCATTACGCATTTTATTATTCCTCTCCTTATTTATTTCGGCAACAGGATTATTGCTATTGAAAAAGTTTGGAACGATTACTTATTATATCCAGTTTATCTTCCGGTTTATTACCCTTATTTTATCATTCGGCTTTATCACCTATGTAAATGATTTTATAACCGCCCCATCAATAGTTAAAACAACACTTACATTAGCTGTTTTTGGCGAGTTTTTAAGAATATATTTTACTTATAAAGCTCAAAAAAGCATTTACTAACCAGGGCCTATTTATCCAGCTATATGAAATCATTTTTAGGATTTTTATTCTTATTACTTCTTTCCGCTTGTGCGGTACAAAAGCCTGATCAATTAGTAAAAAAACAAGATGTTGAACGAATAATCCGTACGCTGGCTTCTGATGATATGCAAGGAAGAGCTACTTTTACACCCGGTGCAGATAAAGCCGCAGCTTTCATTGAAAACGAATTTGAACAAATAGGCTTGCAACCGTTAAGTACAGGAAAGAGTTTTAGACAGACTTTTACGATAAACCGAATTAAACCAGTCAGCACAGAAATTATTGTAAATGGAAATCCTACCGATAAAAACAATGCCCTTATTGTTACCGATAAGGCCTTATTAAACTGGAATACCAATCCAGAGGTCGAAATTATAACGATCAATGCCGGCGAAAATCTCTTTTCAAATTACCAAAAAATCCTTAAATCGAATAAACAGACATTGGTTTTGGTAGATAAATCGTTAAAAGGCCCCTTTAAAAAGTTGCAGGATTATTATGCACGAGAGCGCATGGTAGAAAAATTAAACCCAGAGCTTGCTGCTGTATTTATTTTAGGCGCTGAAGAAGTACAATCTTTCCGAGTAAGCTTATCAAATCAAATACAAAGCCTGCCTTTGTTTAACATTGTAGGGATAATACCAGGGAAATCGAAAGAAAAAGAATTGGTAATATTCTCAGGGCACTATGACCATTTAGGAATTATTGAATCCGTGAGGGGCGATTCCATTGCCAACGGGGCGGACGATGATGCATCAGGAATTACAGCCGTAATCGCTTTGGCTAAGTATTATAAAAAGCTTAATAATAATGAAAGAACCTTAATTTTTGTCGCGTTTACTGCCGAAGAAATAGGCGGATTCGGTTCTAAGTACTTTTCAAAACAACTAAACCCGGATGATGTAATAGCCATGTTCAACATCGAAATGATTGGAAAAGACTCAAAATTTGGAAAGAATACCGCGTTTATTACCGGTTATGGAAAATCTGATTTTGGAGCGATACTGCAACGCAACCTGGAAGGAACAGGATTTAAATTCTATCCTGATCCGTATCCTGAACAAGACCTGTTTTATAGAAGTGATAATGCTACCTTAGCAGCCCTGGGTGTGCCCGCTCATACCATTTCAACCGATCAGATTGATACAGATAAGTTATACCACTCTGTAAACGATGAGTTTGAAACCTTAACTATAGAAAATATAGTGTCTACTATTAAAGCGATCACGCTAAGCTCCAGAAGCATTATTTCGGGAAAAGAAACTCCAAAACGTATTCCTAAGCTTGAGAACTAAAGTTTTTTCCGCATCACAAAATCGTTTAAAACGAACTGGTAATAGGGAATATCAATACTTTCATAAATTTCAAAACCCAGTTTTTTATAAAAATTAACCGCCGGATTGCTCCGGTTTACATTCAATTCTAATACCTCCCCGCCAAGCTCTTTCACTAAGGAAGCTATATAATGCACCAGCTTTTTCCCAGTTCCCCTACCTTGTTCCGAAGGTAAAATATACAGTTTTTGTATGCTGTAAATCTTATTTTCCTGCTCTTTAAGCGCATATCCTGCAAAGCCAACAGCTTCCTTATCCCGTTCAGCAAGTAAAAATTGAATTCCATCTTCAAATTGTTGCTTTAACACCTCTTCAGCATACATTTTATCCAACATAAATACAATCTGCTCTTCAGATATTATTTTACTATAGGTATTCCGCCAAATACGAGGCGCTAACTGGTGGATAACAGGAATATCATTAAAGGTTGCCTGGCGAATAAGCATAGTATTGCAATAATAATAAAAGGATCAAATTTGGGTTATGCTTTTTCATGGCATGATGTAAGCATAAGTATGAAAAAACTATTTTTTTAACAGTAAAGCAAGTTTCTGGAATGTTTCATATGGCCCCTTAGAAGTAAAAAGGTTGACGATCCACGGAGGTAAACTACCTCCAGGATCCACATCCAGAAAATAGTCAATGCTAAGCTTGTTGTTGCCTAAATTTTTAACTTCCCAAGTTCCAAGCAAATGTGTTACACGTACATGATCAGAAGTTACAGGAATGCTAGAAGATTCGCTAACGGTTGTTAGGGTAAGTATATTATTTTGACTGTTTTCATTAATTTTCATACGAATAACTGCATCCCGGTTTCTTGCGGGCCAGGGTAAAACGGTTTCTACATAATAAAGCAACTCATTATCAGTTATTTTTTCAATTAAATAAGCTTTTTTGGTTGCATATACCCATTCTTTTTGTTTAGCTATATCTCGAAATATCGAGATAAATTTTGGTAGAGTTCCTTCCAATACAGCGGTTGTTCTAATGGTTTTAAAGCCAGCTGAATTAGGGTTTCCGGTATAAATCTTAATACCATCCTTATCTTTATTTAAATGCCACACAGTTTGTGCATAAACAGAAAGGGTTCCGCAGCTTATACCGATTAAAACGAATAGTTTATAAAACATTTTCTATTTTAAAACCTCCGTTATTGGTTGGCCAATGTTTCCATTGGGAACTTGTATAGATAAAAGAGCAGCTAAGGTTGGCGTAATATCTGTCATATTTACCGGGCGAAAGGTTTTTCCGGGCTTTATCCCCCAACCCATCCATAATAAGGGAATATGCGTATCGTAAGGGTTCCAAGCCCCATGATCAGTACCTAAGCCCAAACTGCCATTATACCAACCCGGTTGTAAAATAACCTGGATAATACCACTTCGCTCAATGCTATATCCTTTAATAATACGGCTGCGTATCTCATCTGGAATATTGACGCTGGCCAAGTTTTTCATATCTATTACATAAGCCACTCCGGGAGTAGTTTTTATGTAATCCACACAATCTTTTCGTATCGCAAAGTCGTCAAGCTTTTTGTCAGCAATTAGTTGATTATTTAGTGTTAGCTGATAATTCATAATGGCAATAGCAAGATTTTTTACCTGATATTTAGCCTCCAGCAGGCTGTTTAAATCTTTTAAAATTTGTTTCTGAGGCCATATCCCTGCGGGGATATGATGATCTTTTAAAAATTGAGGGTTGTTTGCCGCTCCATGGTCGGCAGTAAGAAACACCGTATAATTACCCTTTCCAATTTGTTTATCTAAACTATTGAAGAAGTTAGCAAGATCAAGATCCAAACGCAGGTAGGTATCTTCTGCCTCAACAGAATTAGGGCCAAACTGATGACCGATATAATCGGTAGAAGACAAACTGATCGCCAGGAAGTCGGTTGCTTCTCCGGTTCCTAATTTTTCAGACTGAATGGCCTCTTTTGCAAAATCCAGGGTTAGTGTATTTCCGTAAGGGGTGTTACGAATCGTGTTATAATCGCTCCCTTTAATTTGAGGAATTTTATGAGGAAAAGCGGAGGTGGTTTCGCCCTGAAAAATCTCTTCGTAAGGCACATCATCAGCCGTACTTTGTATATAAGTAGCTATAGGATATAATGTTTTCCAATCCTGTAACAGGTATTTTTCAATTAATTTATTACTATTAAACTTTTGTACCCATGCTGGTAACGTTTTCATATAATAGGTACTACTAATCCAGTTACCACTCAAATTATCGAACCAATAGGCTGCATCGGGCGTATGCCCTGCCGGTAAAATGCTTCCCCTATCTTTTAAAGCAATGCCAATTACTTTAGATTTAAAATTAGTAGCTAGTTTGAGTTCGTCAGTAATGGTGCTGGCTAATAAATTGCGGGGCGACATTTTTCCTGCTTCGGAAGTGCTACCTACGGTTTGCACGGTGGTATCTTCGGTACAATACATAGGTTTTCCAGTAGCTTGTACCACAAAATCATTTCCGGCTATGCCATGAATGGCTGGAACCGAACCGGTGTAAATGGTGCTATGACCGATAGCTGTTTTGGTGGGGAAATAATCAATATTGGTATTTTCGCAAGCAAACCCTTCACGCATTAAGCGTTTAAATCCATCAGTAGAATAACGATTGTAATAGCGATACAGGTAATCCCATCGCATCTGATCGACAACTAAACCAACAACCAATTTCGGCCTTGGCAGAGAAGCCTGATTTTTTTGCTGGGCATTTGCAGCATAAAAAATGAACAGGAATGCCAAGAGAAGTAGCTTTTTAAATTTCATTGAAAAAGGATTATCATGAACGCAAATATCCGTTTTTAAAATTTCACATTAAGCGAGAGAAGAAAATTCCGGGTAGCCTGCGGAAAATAATAATTTTCTGTTACAGGCGAGTTATCGTATACATAACTAAAGGTGTAGCCGTTGGATTCATATTTCTCACTAAAAATATTATTGGCCACTAAGGTCAACCCCATGTTTTTTATGTGTTTGAACTTAAAATTATAACGCAGGCGTACATCGTTCACCAGAAAGGCATTGAGCTTGCGGACCTTGTTCGAAGTGTTATCCAGGTATTGTTTGCTCACATATTTGCTTAAAAAGGCCATTTCAGTGTTTTTGATTGGGTTAAAAGATAATTCGCTGGATGCAATGAACGAAGGCGAAAAAGCGATATCCGTTTTACCGTATCGATTTTCCTGCTGCCCAAGCCAGTTGAAGCCTGCATCGTAGCTATCAATAAACTCCCGAAAGTTTTTTACTTTGTTTTGGCTTACCGCAGCCGTGGCTGTCCAACTTAAATTATTCAAAAGTTGCCATTTTGCATCTAATTCGATACCCATTCGATAACTGTTCGGAACATTCTCCCGTAAATATCCTCCTACATCATTAATCTGGCCTGTAACCACTAACTGATTTTTATATCCCATATAATATCCGTTTATGCCAATATTATATCGCGAATGGGAAACACGATAACCCAATTCAAAATCGGTTAACCGTTCTGGTTTAGGCACTACAGGAGCAGATTCGGTATAATCACGCCGGTTGGGTTCTCTGTGAGCGACTGCTATAGAAGCATAAACATTACTTTGCTCATCAAGCTGGTAACTTATACCAACTTTGGGGTTGAAAAAGTTAAGCTTATCCTTTTGCTGCATCTTTTCTAAATTTCTGTTATATCCTAAAAAAGAATAGGTTATTCTCCTATATTGAAGATCAGCAAAAAGGCTTACCAGCGCTATTTTATAAGAAGCCTTTATATAGGTATTAAAATCGGTTTTAATACCTTTCTCATCGTAATAATGTTGGTTATTCGTACCGTTTGAAGCATATTGTGCCCATGTTACCTGCCCAAAATGTTTTCCGTCGTATTCGTTATAAGCTCCGCCAAACGTAAGGTTAAAATTACTAACAGTGGTGTAGATGACCGAGTAGGTAAAGCCATATAAATCGTTATCCAACCAACGCCGGCGTACAAGATCGGTTTCGGTTACCGTCTCTGTACCAATAATTACAGGTTGAAAACCATAATCTACTAATTCCTGATCCGCTTTATATTCTTCGTAATATCCCTTTCCTTTGGTGTAATAGAGCGCTCCATTAAAAGTAAATTCATCAGCGAACTGATGGGAATATAAAATCTGATAATGATCTTGCTGATAGTTATCCGTTTGATCAGAATAAGTAAAGCCATTATACGTTCTATTGGTAGCTAACAGGTTCTCCGGAACACCGTTCCATGCTTGGTAAGTGCTTTCATTGCCGGAAAAAACGTTTGCCCGAAGCAAGCTATTCTTCCCGTAGTAGGCTCCGCTTAAAAAGTAAGATTTCAGATTAGAAAAAGCCCGGTCAATGTATCCGTCAGATTTTATGCGTGATAAACGTCCATCTAAACTAAATTTACCACCAATTAAACCAGTTCCTGCATTTACCGTATTCTTCCAGGTGTTATAGGATCCATACGAATTGTTTAACTCAACATAAGCTGTATCCCGGCGGGTGGTAGTTTGTATGTTGATGCTGGCGCCAAAAGCCCCGGCCCCGTTGGTAGAAGTGCCAACACCACGTTGAACCTGGATATTATCTATCGAAGAGGCAAAATCAGGCAAATCAACAAAAAAAGTCCCCTGACTTTCGGCATCATTATAGGGAATGCCATTCAGGGTGACGTTAATACGGGTTGGATCAGTGCCCCGGATACGAATACCCGTGTAGCCCACCCCCGCCCCGGCATCAGATGCCACTACAACTGAAGGCATTTGGTTAAGTAAAAACGGAAGGTCCTGTCCTAAATTATTTTTTTCAAGCTCCTGCCTGCTTAAATTTTTAAAGGTAGTCGCAGAATTATTAGTCGCCCGCGTTGATCGGACAATGACCTCATCCAATATCCGATCCGGTTTGAGTTCAATGTTTTCGATCAAATTGTTATGAAGAAAAAACTGTTTTTCAACGGTTTCATATCCCATATAACTGACCCGAAAGACGTAGTTTCCTACCAGCAACTCAGTAAAGACATACCTGCCCAATGAATCGGATTGAATAATGGTTTGATTCAGGTTGATGGTTGCCCCAGCCAGCGGCTGATTCGATGAATTGATAATCCTGCCCGAAAGGGAGAACTGAGCTGATACCAAAATAGGACTCAGCATCGCCATAAAGGCGATAAGAAATAATTTTTTCACTTTGCAATTAATTGTAGTTAAATCCTCTGCATGTAAGGGGTACGTGCAGTTTTTTAACTTTTACCTTCCCTACGCCGGCATTATCCGGATCAGGTGCTCGAAAGAAGTTCAACGTTGTAAGGTTAAAAGTTGAAAGTTTTTGACTTTTAGCTTTTACTTTTCACTTCTCCGATGGGTATAATCTCAGCCTGTTTTTGTGTTTGAGATACGATTGAGTTAATATTAAATCGCCGTCTTCACAAACAAGGCACCCCTTATTGATGAGGCAAAGTTATAAAAATTCAATGGGTATTTTCAATTCTATTTACAATCATTAAAGGCAATTACATCAGAAATAATACTTTTGCATCTTCAATTTTATAATCATGCATAGAACACATACTTGCGGCGAATTATCCATTAACGATTTGGGGAAACAGGTTACCTTAAGTGGTTGGGTGCAAAAATCGCGTGATTTGGGCGGGATGACTTTTATTGATATCCGCGACCGTTATGGAATTACTCAACTGGTATTTAATATGGATGATGAGCCGGCTTTATGTGCCCGGGCACGTGAGCTAAGTCGCGAATATGTGATTAAAATAAGTGGAATTGTGATAGAACGTTCCAACAAGAATCCGAAAATCCCTACCGGAGAAATTGAAATAAAAGTTTTGGCACTGGAAGTGTTGAATCCGGCTAAATTACCTCCGTTTTTAATTGAAGATGAAACCGATGGCGGGGATGATTTGCGAATGAAATACCGTTATCTTGATCTTCGCCGTAACCCGGTTCGGAATAATTTAGTTCTTCGTCATAAAATGGCACAGGCCGTACGCCGGTATTTAGACGGCCTGGACTTTATCGAAGTAGAAACTCCGGTTCTGATTAAGTCTACACCGGAAGGAGCCCGTGATTTCGTCGTACCAAGCCGCATGAACCCCGGCGAGTTTTATGCACTGCCACAATCGCCCCAAACCTTTAAGCAATTGCTGATGGTTTCTGGTTTCGATCGCTATTTTCAAATCGTAAAATGCTTCCGGGATGAGGATTTAAGAGCCGACCGTCAACCTGAATTTACACAGATAGACTGTGAGATGGCCTTTATTGAGCAGGAAGACATTTTGAATGTTTTCGAAGGGATGATTCGTCAGCTATTTAAGGAAGTTAAAGGAGTAGATTTAGGTGAAGTGCCGCGAATGGATTATGCCGATGCCATGCGCTTATATGGTTCGGACAAACCCGATACTCGTTTCGGGATGCAGTTTGTGGAGCTGAATGGGGTAGTAAAAGGACTTGGATTCGGAGTTTTTGATAATGCTGAACTGGTAGTGGGTATCAACGCCAAAGGATGTGCTTCGTATACCCGTAAGCAATTAGACGAACTCACCGAGTTTGTAAAGCGCCCACAAATAGGTGCTACCGGATTGGTCTATTGCCGCCATAATGAAGATGGCTCGTTAAAATCATCGGTTGATAAATTTTATACCGAAGATCAGTTAAAAAAATGGGCAACTGCTTTTAATTCAGAGCCCGGAGATTTGATGTTGATCATGGCAGGAGATACCGATAAAGTGCGCAAACAGTTAAACGAACTCCGATTAGAGATGGGTAATCGTTTAGGCTTACGCGATAAAAATCAATTCGCTCCGCTTTGGGTACTTGATTTTCCATTGTTAGAGTGGGATGAAGATACCCAGCGTTATCATGCCATGCACCACCCGTTTACGTCTCCTAAACCCGAAGATATTGCCTTATTAGATACCAAGCCCGGAGAAGTGAGGGCGAATGCCTACGACCTGGTAATTAATGGTGTTGAAATTGGGGGAGGATCTATTCGTATCCACGATCGCGGTTTACAGGCTTTGATGTTTAAACATTT
>JANWIB010000064.1 GCA_025450155.1 Sphingobacteriaceae bacterium | reverse complement strand
CCCACGCCCGCTCGTGCGCAGTGGCGGCGGCACACGGACCCCACACCATCCTAAGATTGATCGCCCCCCCCAACGCTGAACAGGACATCAGAATTGTACCTGGAATAAATCCCCCGGCTGTACCAACCCAGGGTTCGAGTGTACTCATCAGGTTATTTTGAAGAAACGCTTGTATTCCATTCTCTTCCAACAGGTTCTTTACCATAGTAGCCTGCCATAATTCACCGGCAAATACTTCTACAGGCTTGGGGTTATTATTTGGTTCCATATTGATTCTTAGGACGATTAATCTTCTATCAAAAACACGATCAACTCCTTCGGGCCATGTGCGCCCAAAACCAGTGTTTTTTCAATATCGGCAGTTCGGCTTGGCCCGGTTATGTTCGAAATCATGGAGGGCAGCTGATCGTGGTATTTCTCTTTTATTCGTTTAAATCCATCCTGTAAATCTAAAACCAATTGAGAGGTGTAAGCCAAAACAATATGGTAATGCGGAAAAATACTTAAACGCCTACCGGCAGCATTGCCGTTAGAAACCAACACGCTTCCATTGCGGGCAATTAACGATTCGCATAACGTAATTCCCACTTCCGCCTGCATAAAATCAGTGTCGGTGCTATAAAAGGGGAATTCATATTGGGTTAATACCGACTGTAGCTGGGGTTCCCAACAATATATTTTGCGCCAGGTTTTTTCATCGGCCATTGCCAAAAGATTTTCTATAAAAGTGATTTCATCTTCGCAGAAAATAAACTTGCCCGCTACCGCGGTCAGTTGTTCAGCAAAT
Organism: Sphingobacteriaceae bacterium; assembly: GCA_025450155.1. Taxonomy (GTDB): domain Bacteria; phylum Bacteroidota; class Bacteroidia; order Sphingobacteriales; family Sphingobacteriaceae; genus JANWIB01. The sequence continues at coordinate 6,426 of JANWIB010000064.1, read as the reverse complement.
AAAACGTCTAAATAATCCCTATTTTCTTCATAAAGAGCCGTTTCTTCCAAATTTGGATAGGGATTGTCTCTTTTTTCGATCAATGCTTCGCGTATCTTTTTAAGCATTTTCTCTTTCGAAGGGGTTTCTTTCATGAATAGGGCGTATTATTTAGCTCAGCAAAAGTCGTGTATCAGTTCAGTTCTAAACAAAAAAGCCCCACAATCGGGGCTTTTAGTTAAAATTGGTATTTTTTATTTTGATTCTCCGGCCTGTAATGGTTCAGTAGAGTCGCCAAAGGGTTCCGGATGAAGATTTTCAGCAATTACACCCTGATCTCCGCCTTCTTCACCATTTACAAACTCATCATAAGCAGTACGATGATCGAACGGACGTTTGCCCAAAATTTCCTCCAAATCGCTTTGGAATAAGATTTCTTTTTCAAGAAGCTTCTGCGCTAATTTCTCTAATCCTTCGCGTTTTTCTGTCAGAAGCTTTTTAGTAAGTTCATAAACATTATTAATCAAGGCTCTTACTTCTTCATCAATAAGCTCCGAAGTTTTCTCTGAATAAGGCCTGTTAAACTGATATTCTCCTTGTTGGTCATTAAACGATACATTGCCAATTTTAGGGTTCATACCATAAATAGTAACCATGGCATAAGAAAGCTTGGTAATCCGTTCTAGGTCGTTTTGTGCACCTGTAGAAATTTTGCCAAACACAATATCTTCAGCCACACGGCCACCCATTGTCATACACATACCATCTATTAACTGCTCGGTAGTGTATAAGAACTGTTCTTTTGGCAGGTATTGTGCATAACCTAAAGCGGCAACTCCTCGAGGAACAATAGAAACCTTCACCAAAGGATCAGCATGCTCCAGAAACCATCCGGCAATAGCATGTCCGGCTTCGTGATAAGCCACAATGCGTTTCTCTTCGGGAGATATGATTTTATTTTTCTTCTCCAAGCCGCCAATAACACGATCTATGGCATCTTGAAAATCATGCATATCTACAGCCTCTTTATTTTTACGGGCCGCTATTAAGGCCGCTTCGTTACATACGTTGGCAATTTCCGCTCCTGCGAAACCCGGTGTTTGCGCCGAAAGTTTTTTGGGGTCAATATCGGGAGATAGTTTTAATGGTCCTAAGTGTACCTTGAAAATTTGCTCCCGGCCAACCAAGTCTGGTTTATCAATAGAAATTTGTCTGTCAAAACGTCCCGGACGGAGTAATGCAGAGTCTAATACATCGGGACGGTTGGTGGCTGCCATAATGATAATTCCTGAATCGGTACCGAAACCATCCATTTCCACCAATAACTGGTTTAGGGTGTTTTCACGCTCATCATTCCCTCCCACAATGTTGTTTTTACCGCGGGCACGGCCAATAGCATCTATCTCATCAATAAAAATGATACATGGGGCTTTATCTTTTGCCTGTTTGAATAAATCGCGTACACGCGATGCACCAACACCCACAAACATTTCAACAAAATCAGATCCAGAAAGTGAGAAAAATGGCACTTGTGCCTCACCAGCTACGGCTTTTGCCAGCAAGGTTTTACCTGTTCCCGGAGCCCCTACAAGTAAAGCTCCTTTGGGAATTTTACCACCCAGGTTGGTATATTTTTTAGGATTTTTAAGAAAATCCACAATTTCCATTACTTCTTGTTTGGCTTCCTCAAGACCGGCAACATCATCAAAGGTTACGGTTACCTGCGATTCTTTATCAAACAAGGTAGCTTTAGACTTACCAATATTGAAAATCTGGCCACCCGCACCGCCACCTGCGCCACCGCCCATCCTGCGCATAATAAATATCCAAAACCCAATTAGAAGAAGAACGGGCAATATAAATGACATGAACCATCCGGCCCAAGGACTTTCTCTTGACTCAATGCTTACAGGAGTGTGTTGTTCGGCCGGCAAATCTTTCTCTGCTTCTTTTAGTTTAGCTTGTAGAGATTCGAAAGAGGCATCGGTAAATTTATACTGAGGATTGTCTCCTCCTGACATGGTAAATTTATCCTGATTGCGAACGTCCTTATATTTGGGCTGTTTTAAACGATCTTTTTTAATATAAACCTCAACGGTAATAAGATCATTATTTTTATAGGCCACAAGCTTTTGAACATCTCTTGTTTTCAGCATTTGATTTTCAAACTGCTGATAACTAATCTGTTTGGCATTATTGCCGCTAAATAGGTATTGTACGATGAACAAACCGATAATAATAGCGGCATAAAGCCACATGATATTAAATCGAGGTGGTTTGGGCACAATTTTTTTACCAGGAATTTTTCTGGCGGGTTTTCTTTTTTCCAGTTTATTATTTTTCATTTTACGTTACAACAAGAATAAAAATTAAGCCTTATATATTAGGCGCTTTGATAGAACTCCATTTCCGCATCGCCCCACAATTCTTCGATTCCATAAAATTGGCGCTTATCGGTTTTAAAGATATGAACCACTACATCAATATAATCAAGTAAAACCCATTCTCCATGTTGCAGGCCTTCAACCCGATAAGGGTCTTGTTGTAGAACTTTATAAACCTCTGCTTCAACACTTGATGCAATGGCTTTAACTTGTGTGGATGATTCTGCGTGGCAGATTACAAAATAATCGGCCACCGAGCTATGTATATTTCTTAGGTCTAATCTAACAATTTCATTTCCTTTTTTCTCCTGAATCCCGTGTATTACCAATTCAGAAATGTGGGTTGAGCTATTAATTACTTTGTTTTTTATCATTAAAAAAATTTAGTTTTGAAAAAATAAATTAGTTCTTCACTACCTTGCAAAATAACACTTTTTCAGGATTATTTGTTGGACAAAATATAGTGTCCTTATTACGTGTAGATTCTACTAATAGTTATTTAAGAAATGAATTGACAAAATCCACGCCATTACCTGAAGGGACTGTAATATTGGCAGAAGAACAATATGCCGGGCGGGGGCAAAAAAATAGTGCCTGGCTTTCTCAACCCGGAAAAAATCTAACTTTTTCAATTCTTCTAAACCCAACTTTCCTTTCTCCTGAAAAACAATTTATGCTTAATAAGGCTGTTTGTATTGCTATTAACGATGTATTGAGTACAATTATTGGCGAAGGTTTAAAAATAAAATGGCCCAATGACATTTATGTGAATAATGATAAACTGGGAGGTATATTAATTGAAAATAATATTCGAGGAGGAAAAATAAATTATTCAATTATTGGCATAGGACTTAATGTGAATCAATTAGAATTTCCCCAATCCCTCAAAAATGTCACCTCGGTAAGTAAAATCTTACAACAGGATTATGATTTGAAGACTTTATTAAATGAAATTTGCAGGGCTATAGAATGGAGGTACTTGCAATTAAAGGAAGGAATGTACGAGCTTTTAGATTATGATTACTTAAAAAAGCTTTATCGTTTAGGCAAATCCCATCAATTTTTAATCGATGGGTCGGAACGAACAGGAGTGATAACCGGAGTAAATGAACAGGGATTTTTAGAAGTTGAATTTTCAAAAGGATTACAAGCCTTTAGATTTAAAGAGATTGCATTTGTTATATAATTAATGATGAAGAAATTAATTGTTTTATTAAATCTTATCCTGCTGTCGTTGCTTTCAAATGCACAAATAGAGGAGCCTGTGCACTGGAGCTTTACTTACAAAAGAGTGAGTGATAAAGAAGCAGATTTGCTTTTAAAAGCCGATATTGACAAAGGGTGGCATGTTTATTCGCAATTTATTGAGGAAGGAGGGCCCATACCCACTTCTTTTAAATTCACCCCATCTTCAGATTACGCTTTGGTAGGAAAAGTTTCTGAATCGCCCAAAGCGGTAAGTGCTTTTGACAAAAACTTCGATATGCAGATTGCCTGGCATGAAAAAGAGGTGATTTTTAAACAACGAATCAAACTGAAGAAACTAACAACTACTGTAAGGGGCGTCTTGGAATACATGGTATGCAACGATAAAAAGTGTTTGCCACCAACGGAAGTAGAATTTAGTATTTTTATAGCAGATTCTGCTCCCAAAAACGATCCAGTCATTGCTTCAGCAAGAAACGTAGATTCTATACAATTATCATCTAAAAGTCTTTCAGATACCGTTAAAAACAGCTCATCTGGACAAGAAAAAATCAATAATTCCACAAAAAATTCTTTTTTTTCCGTTAGATCAGATACCTCAAACACTTCTGCCTCTTTTTGGGGAATTTTTATTGCCGGATTTTTGGGTGGTTTGGCTGCTTTTTTTATGCCCTGCATTTATCCGATGATCCCGTTAACGGTTTCGTTTTTCACTAAAAAATCCGGTTCCAGGGCCAAAGGGATACAGAGCGCCATCATTTATGGTTTATCTATCGTTGTGATTTATGTTGCACTGGGCTTAATGATAACCCTCGCTTTTGGAGCATCAGCACTAAATGAAGCAGCCAGTAGTGCTACCTTCAATTTATTATTCTTTATTATCCTTATCATTTTTGCCATCTCTTTCTTGGGGGCCTTTGAGATAACACTGCCATCCTCTTTGGTGAATAAAATGGATGAAAAATCCAATAAAGGTGGGTTAATCGGGGTGTTTTTCATGGCATTTACATTAGCGTTGGTTTCATTTTCTTGCACCGGGCCCATTATTGGAACCTTGCTGGTAGATGCTGTTGTTAAAGAAGCATATCTCGGTCCTGCATTTGGCATGCTTGGATTTTCTTCAGCTTTGGCTATACCCTTTACGCTATTTGCTATTTTCCCATCCTGGTTAAAGGAAATGCCAAAATCCGGTGGATGGCTTAATTCGGTAAAAGTTTCTTTAGGCTTTCTGGAACTGGCATTAGCCTTCAAATTTTTATCGAATGTGGATTTGGCATATCACTGGAATATTTTAAATCGGGATGTATTTTTGGTCTTATGGATTGTTATCTTCGGCTTATTGGGACTTTATCTGCTTGGAAAAATTCGACTTTCGCACGATTCAGAATTGAAATCCATTTCGCTACCCCGCTTGTTTTTTGCCATGCTGTCGCTTGGATTTACTATTTATATAATTCCCGGGCTTTGGGGATCGCCCTTAAGGGTTATTAGCGCCTGGCTTCCGCCACAAACCGCTCGAGATTTTAGTTTAACGTCTTCGACACCGGCAGAAGGAAATCAAACAGCAGGAAAAAAATATTCGAATTTATTTCATGCCCCCCATGGCCTTGATGCCTTTTACGATTACGAGCAAGGGTTAATACAAGCAAAAAAGATAAATAAGCCAGTTATTATTGATTTTACAGGCTGGAGTTGCACCAATTGCCGTAAAATGGAAGCATCCGTTTGGTCTGACCCTGAAGTATTAAGAAGATTGAAAAATGATTATGTATTGATTTCACTTTATGTAGATGATAAAACAGTGCTTTCTGAGGATGAAAAATATATTTCTAAATTTAGCGACAAAAAAATAAAGACCATTGGACAAAAGTGGAGCGATTTTCAGGCTTCGATTTTTGGTACTAATTCACAACCTTATTATGTGATTGTAGATACGGAAGGAAAGCCATTGGTTAAACCTCAGGCATTTAATTTGGACATTGAAAATTATATTGATTTTTTAGACAGCGGAAGGGCAGCTTTTTTAACGAAGTAAGATGAATGAAATAAAAAAAATAGGCGTATTTACATCTGGAGGAGATTCTCCTGGAATGAACGCGGCGATTCGTTCCGTAGTTCGTTCCGCTCTATATTACAATCTCGAAGTGACGGGAATTATGCGTGGATATGAAGGGATGTTATATGGTGAATTTCTTCCCATGAACCGTAAATCCGTTGCTAATATCATTCAGCGTGGAGGAACCATTTTAAAAACAGCCCGCAGCGATGCGTTTAGAACGCCAGAAGGGAAAAAGAAAGCCTACGAACAGTTAAAAGCGAATCATATTGATGCCCTGGTTGCTATTGGTGGGGATGGTACTTTTACCGGAGCCAAAAATTTCCTCGAACTATATCATGATATTCCCATTGTGGGTTTACCCGGAACTATTGATAATGATTTAGCCGGAACAGACTTTACTATTGGTTATGACACGGCCATTAATACAGTGGTAAATGCGGTTGATAAAATACGAGATACTGCAGAATCGCATGATCGTCTTTTTATTGTAGAAGTAATGGGCCGTGATTCTGGCCTGATTGCATTACGAAGTGGGATTGGTGTGGGTGCCGAGGCCATTTTAATTCCGGAAAGCAAGACTGATGTGAATGCGCTTTTAAAGCGATTGGAAATCAGCCGGAAAGACAAATCATCAAAAATAATTATTGTGGCCGAAGGTGATACCGGAACAGGAGCCCTTGAATTGGCAGAAATTGTTAAGAAAAAATTTCCCAATATTGATACCCGACTTTCTATTTTGGGCCATATTCAACGTGGAGGTCATCCCACATGCATGGATAGAGTACTATCCAGCCGTTT
>JANWIB010000063.1 GCA_025450155.1 Sphingobacteriaceae bacterium | reverse complement strand
TTTGGTTTAAAATGGATTGTATGGGCTGAACCAACCGCTGTTGTAGTTAAAATTATACATATAAAAATTAATGTAAATTTTGCAAAAGCAAATAACACAGAATTAATTTAATAAAAAAAGGCCGGGTACCCGGCCTTTTTATTGAACTTTTACGGAACCATATTTTCCTTTGATAAACCGGATAACCCGTTGCAACAAGGTTCCCTTGCGCTTACGAAGAAAATTCCTGATAATCTCATATACTTTTTTATCCTCCTCAATTTTATCGGGAAATTTTGTAATTGGGTTGGGGCCTATTTGAACTGTATAAATATCATTTACTCCAGAATGGACGCCGGTACCGTCATGCCCAATATTATTGACCAAGGACTGTGCCGGATGCAAAGCAAGCCCTCCTTTTAAAAACATAGAGGCATACCAGCGAATAGCCCACGAATTATTTTTTCCGGCTTTAAACTCCAAAATCTGTTTCCAAAAATTCATGGTACCTTCAATAGAAACTTCATGTTTCAGAGGAGTAGTAAACTGGCCGATTAGTTTATCAATATTGGGTTCGAAATGGTTCCAGGATCGCCTCCAAGTAGCCCAGCCCCAACTGGTAGCAGCCCGGAAGAAAAAGGTTTGAGGCAGTTGTGTAGCTTCTATAGGATACATGTAAGCTCCGATATGCATCACTTTTTCCTCGTTTTCATAGCGTCTTAACGCATCATTAAAATATTGCAAGGTATAAGGGGATGAGATCAGATCATCCTCAAAAACAATTACCTTTTCATATTCATTCACCAGCTTGGTCACGCCATCTATAATCGAATTCGCTAAACCTAAATTAGTTTTCCGCTCAATAACCTCTACCGAACGAAATCCTTCAATAGTTTTCAAAACTTCCCGCACCTCCTTAACTTTTTCTTTATCTTTTGCTTGTTTAGGCCCGTCAGAAAAAACAAATAATCGCGATTCTTCCACTCCTACGTTTTGCTGAAGAAATTTCAAGGTACGGCGAGTATGTTCCGGACGATTATAGACAAATAAGGCTATTGGGGCAAAGTTTTGCATAGTTATTGCATAAAGAAACGAAATAATAAAACAACTCAATCTAAGATACATATCCTCTATAGTTTTTTCGGGTCGGCTTTACCAAGATTTCCATTTAAACCATCGTTTATTGCATGTAGCACTTTTTTATATTCTTTAGATTGGTTGGTGATAAGACTTTGAACTTTCAAAATGCTTAAAAACAAAATTTTGTTTACAGAAAAAACAAATCTGTTCTTAATTGCAACAGCAGTATTAAAATAAATTGTATTACGAATAAGGTAATAACTTCTAAAGCTCCACAAATCCAGTATGGATGAATGAAAAAGCTTTGTCTTATATCCAATTCCCTGCGATTTATCAATATCAATAATTTTGGAGGATGATATCATCCAGATGGTTCCTCCATTTTGGGTTATTCTGTAGGTGAATTCAGAATCGTCTACATATAAATAGAACTGTTTATTTGGATAGCCGATGGTGTTGATCATAGAATGATGAATAAACAAGCCTCCATATGGAACATAAGGCATGATTACCCGCTCCATAAGAGCAATTCTTGTCCTTTGAAGAAATACCTCTTTGAATTTCCGGTATTGGTTTTTAAATATTCTAAAAACGCTAAAACCAAAAAAATTATCGGGAACAAGATAGTAGTTGTAAGGATTTTGACCCTGAGCAATTTTTATGTGGACCGCTCGATCTGGACGGAGGCAATACAGGGCTTTTTTGGTTGCATCACCCTGTATCTGTTCCCATTGGTCTAACAATATCTGTAGTGCATTTTCCTCCGGAAGATTATCGTCATCTAACAACCAAAAGAAATCAGCATTGGTGTTTTCCTTAGCGTATTTTATTGTGGCTTCGTAGCCACCGGCAGAGCCCGTATTGTCTTTTAAGTGTAATACGTGTACCCGGTTATCGAATAACCTTACTATTTCATCCCTTAAAGAATAGGTTGAAGCATTATCAGCAATAATTACCCGGCTTACCTCATCAAATGATAAAACACGGTGTATTACTTCTTTTAAAAATTGCCAGCGGTTGCCATAGGTAACTGTTAATACACAAACATTATATTTTATCTTTGCCATCTTTCGGTATCAAAAATATTATTTTATACCCAAGCACTAAACTTTTATTCATGGGAATAATACAGCAACAAACAATAAAGGGAACCTTCTATTCATATCTCGGGGTGTTTGTTGGATTCGTTACCTTGAATTTTTTGCAGCCCCATGCCTTAACTTCTGAACAAATAGGCTTGATAGGGATTCTAACCTCATTTTCACAAATGTTTGCTCAATTCAGTATTTTAGGATTTAATGCTACCGGCAGGTATTTTCCTTACTTCAGGAATCGGGAAAATCATCATAATGGTTATTTATCCTTAGCGAGTATAGTTTCTCTTGTAGGCTTTACTTTATTTTCTGTATTGATTTATGTCTTTAAAGATCAACTTATTAATCAGGAAGCTCAAAAATCTACTTTATTTTCAGAGTATTTTTGGTACCTGCTTCCACTCACTTTTTTTACACTGATTTTTAATGTGTTCGATCTGTACGCCCGTATGCTGTACGATACCACTACGGGGCGTATTTTAAGAGAATTTACCAAACGGCTTTTTATTTTGATGGCTGTTCTTCTAATCTTTTTTAAGCTGGTAAATTTTAACTCATTTATAGGAATATGGTTGCTGGCGAATATTTTACCTGCGGGGATCATGGCTATGCGATTGATAAATAGCAATGAATTTTCCTTAAAGCCAAATTTCCAGTTTCTTAATAAGGACGTTAGAAAGATGCTTATACGCATTTGTTCTTTTGCAATTCTTACCGGTTCGGCACCAATTATCGTTGAAAACATTGATAAGTATATGATCAATGAAAAATTTGGACTGGGCGATACCGGGGTTTATACCATCGCTTATTATTTCGGGATGGTTATCAGTTTACCAGCACGTTCTCTGTATAGTATTGCTTATACCGTTGTTTCAGAATCCTGGAAAAACAATGATTTGAGCAATATCAAGAATATCTATGAGAAAAGCTGTATCAATCAGCTTTGGGCCGCTTTATTTATTTTCCTTATTATTTGGGCCAATGTGGATAATATATTTAAATTGCTTCCCCCAGAATTTGAACGGGGCAAATACGTCATTTTCTTTATAGGGGTGGCAAATGTCATAGATTCTGCTACGGGAATAAACGGGGTAATAGTTACCACTTCCAAGCACTTTAAATATGATTCTTTATTTTATCTCGCTTTAATTGGGGTCACTATTATTGCTAACCTGATACTTATTCCCCTCTACGGAATTACAGGAGCCGCCATTGCAGCCGCTATAACGTTTCTGGCTTTTAATCTTTTCAGATACCTTTTTATTTTATTTCTGTATAAAATGCAACCCTTTACTGTTAAATCTCCTTTGTTAATTATTACAGCGGTCTGCATTTATTACCTCAATCTTCTGATTCCTCCTTTGGCAAATTTTGTTTGGGATACAATTATCCGAACCGGTATTATTACTACCGTCTATTTAGTGGCTAATCACTTCCTCCATTTTTCTACAGACATAAGAAGCCTACTAAACAATTACTTGAGAAAATATATCCCGTAAAAGATTAATATAACTTCAAAAGAAAAAGGGTACACCCTTCTTTGAGTCTTACTATGTAATTTATTTATACAAATTTCTTCGCGTTAATCTTACGCTCATTTTCGGTAAGATAAATTTTACGCAAGCGCATACTTTGAGGAGTCACCTCAATATATTCATCTGCCTGGATGTATTCCATCGCTTCTTCTAAGGAAAATTTAATGGCCGGAGCAATACGAACGTTGTCATCACTTCCGGAGGCACGCATATTGGTTAACTGCTTTCCTTTAACCAGGTTAACCACCAAATCGTTATCCCGGATATGTTCGCCCACAATTTGTCCTTCATAAATATCTACACCCGGATCTACAAAGAAACGACCACGATCCTGTAATTTATCAATAGAGTAAGCCGTAGTTTGGCCTTTTTCCATGGAAACTAACACACCACTTAACCTTCCGGGAATTTGACCCTTCCAAGGTTCGTATGATTTAAAGCGATGGGCCATAATGGCCTCTCCAGCGGTAGCAGTTAGCACATTATTGCGTAAGCCTATGATACCGCGTGAAGGGATTTCAAATTCCAGGTGCTGTAAATCTCCTTTAGGTTCCATTACCAACAATTCGCCCTTACGTTGGGTCACCAGCTCGATAACTTTACCAGACACATCTCCAGGAACATCAACAATTAAAGTCTCAATAGGCTCACATTTCACTCCATCAATCTGTTTTATGATTACCTGCGGCTGTCCTACCTGTAACTCATAGCCTTCACGACGCATGGTTTCAATCAAAACCGATAAATGAAGGATTCCACGTCCATATACTAAATAGGAGTCTGGAGATTCCGTTTCTACCACTTTTAATGCCAAGTTTTTCTCCATCTCTTTGTATAAACGTTCGCGTAAACGTTGAGAGGTAACAAATTTTCCTTCTTTGCCAAAAAACGGAGAGTTATTAATGGTGAACAACATGTTCATGGTTGGTTCATCAATTTTGATAACAGCCAATTGCTCCGGATTATCAAAATCGGCAATAGTATCGCCAATTTCAAAGCCCTCGATGCCTACCACTGCACAAATATCACCCGATTTTACTTCCTGAACTTTTACTTTTCCTAAACCTTCAAACGTATAGAGTTCTTTAATACGGGATTTCTGAATTTTGCCATCGCGTTTTACCAAAGATATCGGTTGGTTTTCTCTGATAATTCCCCTTGCAACGCGGCCAATAGCAATACGCCCTACAAATGAAGAATAATCCAACGAAGTAATCTGCATCTGCAAGGTTCCTTCATTCATTGGTGCAGCGGGGATATTTTCCAAAATGGCATCCATTAAAGAGAAAATATTATCCGTAGGAACTTTGTAATCTGTACTCATCCATCCTTGTTTAGATGAACCGTAGATAACCGGAAAATCAAGCTGATCTTCGGTTGCTTCAAGATTGAAGAACAATTCAAATATTTGTTCGTAAACTTCTTCCGGACGGCAGTTTTCTTTATCTACCTTATTTACCACCACAATGGGCTTCAAACCTAAAGAAAGCGCTTTTTGTGTTACAAAACGAGTTTGAGGCATGGCGCCTTCAAAGGCATCGCAAAGTAATAATACCCCATCGGCCATTTTTAAGACCCGCTCCACTTCGCCACCAAAATCCGCGTGACCGGGCGTATCAATAATGTTAATCTTTACATCCTTATATTTAACAGATACGTTTTTTGATACAATTGTGATCCCTCTCTCCCGCTCTAAATCATTATTATCCAGGATAAGCTCGCCTGTTTCCTGGTTATCCCGGAAAATGGCGCAACTATGTAAAATTTTGTCAACCAGTGTAGTTTTCCCGTGGTCAACGTGTGCGATAATCGCAATATTTCTAATATTCTGCATCAAACTATGCCTTTCAAATTTTTCGCAAAGGTAGGGTTTTAATCTGGGATTTTAAGGACTTGGCAATCTTGAAGTTAAATTGACAATCAGCAAGAAATATCTATTATCTTTGCTTTATGGGCGTTCAGGGACTACTGGTTATTGGTTTATTTCTTGTAGCATTGTTTTATCTGGCAAGAATGGTCTACAGGAATTTTCAGGCTAAACACAGTTGTGGACAAAATTGCAAGTGTGGTATTGATTTTTCTGATATGCATATACCTGAAGAAAAAAACAACTAACGCTTCTCTATCAAACAAACTGCATAGGCAACTATCCCTTCTTCTCTCCCAATAAAACCCATTTTTTCATTTGTAGTGGCTTTTATTGAAATATCTTCTTCACTTATCTTTATCGCTTCGGCAATATTCTTTTTCATTTCTGGTATGTGTGGATTTATTTTGGGAGCTTCCAGACAAATCATGGCATCAATATTTCCAATAATCCACCCCTTTTCACTCAACAGGCGAACGCATTCTTTTAATAATAATAAGCTGCTAATCCCTTTCCAACGGGCATCTGTATTTGAAAAATGAGAGCCAATATCCCCAAGATTTGCAGCGCCCAGCAAGGCATCGCAAATGGCATGGAGCAATACATCTGCATCTGAGTGGCCGAAAGCACCGGAGTGATGCTCCAAATTTACCCCGCCCAAAATAAACGGATGATCTACTTTTAATTGATGAACATCAAATCCAAATCCTACCTTGATTTTCGCCATTTCATTGTAAAAAATATCTGCTCCTATTTCTTTTTCGAAGCGCTAAAATTAAATAATAAAGAAAAGCGTAAGGTATTGGCTAAGGGGCTTTGCTGCTGACTAGCCAGAAGGTAAGCAAAATCCAGGTTAAAAATATTATATTTTACTCCAGCACCTAAAGTAAGGTATCGGCGATCGCCTTTACTCGGATTTTCATAGAAATATCCCGCACGTAAAGCGAATTGTTTATTATACCAGTATTCCGTTCCGACTGAATAGCTAATCTCTTTAAATTCCTCAGTACCTCCTCCCGGAGCATCGGCAAATGAGCCGAAAATTGCTGCTGGAACAGATAAATCCGAAGGATCCCGACCTGCAATAATCTTTCTGGTGCCATCATCGTTCAACTGGTATACCGGTGGCGTGGGAACAAGCAGCTTATTTAAATCAAGAGTAAAGGTAAATTCACTTAAATCATCTAGATAAAATGTACTTGCTGCACCTAATTTCATATTAGTTGGAAGAAATAATCTATTCCCTCCTTCAATATAACTTATTTTATTACCAATATTAGATATGTTTGCCCCAGCCGAAAATAAAGCATCTTTTCCCAGTAATTGAGTTTCTGTTTTAAAATACGCAGAAACATCGGCTGCCAAAGCAGTTCCTGGTTTAGTTTGCTGCCCGCTTGAAAATTGTCCATTGGCTAAATTAGAATAAATGAATCGAATAGCCGTTCCCAGAGAAAGTCCTTCACCAAACTTTCGGGCAAAAGTTCCATCTATCGCAAATTCATTGGGGCTATATGTCCC
>JANWIB010000062.1 GCA_025450155.1 Sphingobacteriaceae bacterium | reverse complement strand
TCTGCTTCACCTTCAATGATGGGTGGCAATCGTTCCCTTTGGTCGCTAAGGATTCCTTTAGAACATCTTGGGGCAAGAGTTTTCCCGGATATGTTTTCATTAGCAATGGCACATAAAGCACTCACAAAAGAAGGAAATATTGCCGATGAAACTTTGACAAAGCGATTTGAAATGAATCTTATTGCTTTTATGCAATTGGTTGAAGCAGCAAAAAATTATCCATGCATTAAAAAAGCATGGGTTGAATTTTTGGGAGAGAGGCCCGACCCTGTTACAGAGCGTGTAGAGTAAAAATTTAAACCTCTATACTATCTTTTCACCCACATTTTTAATGCTTTATTCATAGAATAATCAACCATTTTATAGCTCGGCGGAATTTCATCTTCCGTTCCATGAAATGTTACCAAACGCGTTCCCCTAGGTTTATTAGCCAAAGCTTTGCACAAATAATTTGAATAATAAATGTATAAGTTAGCCGAATAATCCATACCATCATCAATATGTGAATCATCAATTAAATTTTCGAAAAACGAGTTATAAAAGTAGAAGCAATCATAATCATTCAGGTTTAGTTGGGTAAAGTTGCCGTGAATAAAAGTTACATTTTTTGTATCGGTAATTTCTTTAGCCAGGAGCGCCTGCTTAACCAGATCACCTCGTTGTTCAACACCATAGAATTCAGCATTCGGAAAGTAATAGGCACCAACCAGGCAAAATTTACCTACCCCGCTACCAATATCGAGCACTTTTTTACCCGGAGTAGGGGCTAAAAACTCAACAGCTTTTTTTGCAATTTCTAACGGTGTCCAATGCAGATTCGACAATAGTTGTATTTCGGGTGGATAAATGCTATCGAACGTCTTGTCATCCGTATAGTAATTGGATTTAAAAGGCTTGGTATCCATAAATAGTCTATTTCTCCCATCGTTACTACAAAAGTATTGTATTTGGTATAATAAAAACGGAAAAAGCGTAGGATGCTTTTTATAACGAGATACAAAAGTGTAATCTATTTTTGTATATTGAGTGTGTAAATTTTATACGATGAGAAAATTACTTTTAATGATAAGCTTTTGTGCCTTTTTTGCGTCTTGTGGAAGAAGTACGGATTCAGAAAGCACATCTGAATCGGACAGTGTAACAACTAATGAACAGATTCAAGGGTCAGATAGTCAGATTATTACAGAAGCGGATTCTTCTGCATCTTCAATAAGTGGAAAAGCAGAAAAAGGTAAACAGTTAATTTCCCAATCAGATTGTCTGACCTGCCATAAAGAACAGGAAAAACTGGTAGGCCCCGCATATATTGATGTTGCCAAAAAATATGAAGATAATGATGAAAATATAAACCACCTGGCTGATAAAATTATTAACGGGGGAAGTGGTGTTTGGGGGCAAGTTCCAATGACTCCACATCCTGCAATCAGTAAAGGTGATGCCGAAGAAATGGTTCGGTATATTCTTTCATTAAACGATTAATCTATATTGAATTTATCAAAATAAATTTGGGCGGTTAGCCTGCATGAATCATTAACAGTGAGCCTGATTCTAAAAAAGCCAAAAAGGGCTTTCTTTCTTATGGCAATAATCCGTTTTATCTTATTTTTAAATTAAATAACATTAAACCAAACGATAGTTCATTATTATATCGGTTAATGTTTTTATATTATTTAGGATAACCATACCTTTATTTATTAGTTATTGAAACCAATACAATACTATTGTAGTAAGATTAGTGATAATAAGTGATGGTTCGACGCGGCTTGGTTCTTTTTCTACTTCTGTGCTCAATGAAGGTTTATCCGGCAATTGAACGCATACCCGCCGGTTCATTCATTATTAACTTGGGAGTACTTCCGCAAACTAAAGAGAATGCTTTAAAGCCATATGGTTTGGTGTACGCACTCCTTAAAAACCATCAAGTTCCTGTAAAATGGGTGATAAATCCAACTAAGGGTAAAGATGGTGTTGATTTTACATACAATGGTACGGCTTATCGGGGAGGTTCTTTTATTATTCTAGCACAATACAGAACCTTAGAGATTAATAATGAGATTAATGCCTGGAAGAACAAAGGCGTAATTGGAGAAAACATAGCGTTCGATTTAAATTTACCAGTATATGCAGTACTTTCTTATGCTCCGCGTTGGACAATAGATAAAGTATATGGCAGTTTGGTATTACCATTCTTTCAAAATGCCGAGATTCCGGCTTCTGCTTATGGCGGAAATACGTCTAATTCATGGAAAAACCCTGCTGATTTAACGGAGTGTGATGATATTTTCGTGTTACCACACGCAGACCCGCAGTGGGACACCCATAAAAATCTGGTAAAATGGAATAAAGACTATAAAGGTGCTATATGGTCTGGTTGTCATGCAGTAAGCGTTATGGAAAGCTTATCCAGTCCGGATGGTTTAACGAAAATGAATTTCCTTACCCTTAACGGATTGGTAAATTATAATAGCCATTGGACATCTCTTGCACCTCCACCTTTTTTATACAGTAATGCGGAAGATCCCATTATGCAATTTATGGGCGTTTTAGATGTGGCCAGCTATAATGGTTCAGAAAGAGTGTATCTGCCTAAAATAGGAGGTGGATGGCGCCCGGGAGTAAAAACATCAGTTATAGCATCGGCACATCCTCAAATTCCCGCTTTATCTGCCGGGCCTGCTGCAGTAATGGCATATGGCAGAGGGTTTGATGATCCTGCCAACGGATGGGTAATGTATCAGGGCGGGCATTATCATAACGGTGTTGACCTGGATCCTTTTACTAATACTGCCCAACCTTTCGGACAAGATCATATAGCGTTGCAGCGAGCCTTCTTTAATTTCTCTTTTTTATCTGTAATTGATAGACAAACTAATGGTGTTTCCGCTACAATTATTGCTGAGCCTGAAATGAACACAATGACTTCTCATTTAGTTTCATTTGCAACGATTGGAAATGCGGATATGAGTAAATATCAAATCAGTTGGTCGGCATCAGCCGGTCAAATTAAAGCGATTAATGGGAATAGTATGACGTTTATTCCTCCTGCGGACCCGCAAATTAAAATTGTGTTATTGACTTTAATGCTTACAGATGCTTGTGGGAGAAAATATTTTACCACTAAAAATATTACATTAAAACATTGCGCTAAAGAAGCTGCTATTTTTTCTCTTGCTTCTCGAGAACCTATGCAGCCGGGTCATCCGTATAAAATTTCTATTAATTCTACATCCCAAAGGGAATGGGAAAAATATACAATAGAATGGGTTGCTTCTTCAGGTAAAATCCTTTTAGGAGAGAATAATACAGAAATTCAATTCATTCCTTCTTTAATGCAAAACGAAAGTCAGGTTCGCGTTGATGTAAAACTTACTGATCTTTGCGGAAATGTTTATCAAACCTATAAGTATTTTAATACGATAACCAAAAAAGATGGCGAAGTATCGGTTCCGAATTTAGTATCAGCTAATGCTGATGGTTATGGTTACGACTTTCTATATATAACGAACATTGAAAAATTTCCTAATAATGAAATAATAATATATAACCGCTGGGGGGGTAAGGTTTATGAACAACGGGGATACGATAATACATCGAAAGTTTTTACCGGGTTAAGTAACATAGGTAGTGAGAAGCTACTCTTGGATGGAGTTTATTTTTATGTTTTGAAACTGAATGGCGGAAATAACGTAAACACACAGAATGCCATTAATACTAATAATGAAGTAGTTAAAGGATATTTTATTTTGAAACGATAGCGAGGATGAAATTCTTTTTAATTATAGCTTTTCAATTAGTATTTATTGTGGCATTAGGTCAGCAAAAGGCGCTGTTTACACAATATATGTTTAACGGCCTGGTAGTTAATCCATCCTATTCAGCCATTGATGAGGCTTTAAACGTTACAGCAGTCTCCAGGCATCAATGGGTAGGCTTTAAAGGTGCCCCCAATACGCAATCATTTTCTATTCATACTCCTATTAAAGAATCAAACTCTTCGATTGGACTTATGTTAATGCGGGATCAGATAGGGGAAGTAATTAAAGAGAATGGCGTTTTTCTATCTTTTGCTCAGCGTGTTCAATTAGCAGAAGGTTCATTTCTGGCCATTGGAGTTAATGGTGGTTTTAGTAAGTACGTGGCAAACTACAGCCAGGTACCAAGTGAAAGCATCGGTACTGATCCTGTTTTTAGTGACCAAAATGATTTAAGAGGTAATTTTGGTTTTGGAGTAACCTTATTTTCAGATCGGTATTATGTTGGCTTTTCCTCCCCCTTTTTTTATTATAGAGATTTAGGCGGAGATGCCACCAGCAGTAAAACAGCTTATAGTCCGCATTATATGTTGCAAGGCGGATACTTATTAGATTTAGGCGAAGATCTCAAATTAAAACCCACAACTTTAGTAAAATATGTGAAAGGGTCTCCATTGCAAGTTGATCTTAATGCTAATTTATTAATCAAAGAAACATTTTGGATTGGAATCTCTTGGAGGTCATTCGAGTCTCTTGATTTTATTGCCGAGATACAGATTACTCCAAATTTGCAATTGGGGTATTCATATGATTTTACTACGACCAGCTTAGCGAAGACTCAAAAAGGCTCGCATGAAGTAATGCTGAATATTCGTTTCCCTGTAAGAGGCCGCGAGTTCCCACGCTGTTATTTTTAACGGTTAAGTAAACAGATATTGCCAGAAAAGTATAAATTGAGGCAGGGGACGAGCACTTAATCAATACTAACGGTTAGTCCCTCTTGTTGTAGTATTTTCCTATAGATTTCTACTTCGATGAATGATCCTTCTAATATGGCACATTTGCCCTTACTGTGTACGGTCCATGCAATCTTTTCGGCCTGAACTTCAGTATAATCCAGGTATTTTACCAAACAATATATAACATGGTCAAACGTATTTACCTCATCATTCCATAAAATAAGTCGGTGAGAAGATTTTAATCCCACTAAAACTTCTTCCAGAGTAAATGTTTCTTCCTGTGTTTGCGTATCAGTACAATGGATATTCATAACCCAAATTTAAACATTGTCAATAAGTTTATTGCCAGCCTTACTTATTGATTTTGTTTACCTGATACATATAAACGGTCCTCCCAAGCTTCCCATCCAGAGTTAAACCTTCAATTACAGTGCGATAAGTTCCTGCCGTATCCGCAGTGTAGAACTCAATGCTGGCTTTTCCAGAAGCATCAGTTACAATATTGGGTTTCCAATAAATGGTAGTGCGTAAATCTTTTATTTTAGAAGTAGTCTGGATTTCATAGGTGGGCGCATAAAAATCCCGCCCAATATAATAACCTTGAGGTGTGTAACTAAGTGCTCCTTTAGCATAATTTGTGGCACTATAATTTAACTCACCATGCTTGGTGTTTATCATTAATATCCCATTACCTGCCTGTAAGCCATATATAGCAAGGTTTGAACCATTGCGTATAACCTCTATACTTTCAACATCTTCCGGATTTACAATATTAATATAATCGGGAGCAGTAAAAGTACCATCAACCATGACATTCATTAGGCGATTGCCTCGGGTATTATAAGGAAGGCCACCGCTAAAGATTACCCCCCTGATGGTTCTTTGTAAACATTGTATCAATGTTATGCAGTTTTTTAATTGATCGCCGGTTATTATTTGATCTGCATTTCCTGCACCATTAAGATTACTCGAATTTTTGACTAAGGGCTTTTTCTCTGTAACCTTTACTTCTGCCAATTGGATACTTTTTTTAGCAAGTCCATATTTTGTCAACTCATTTAATCGTTCCGTACTATTTTTAATATAAGGAAGGAGCGTATTATTTATATTAATTTCTATTTCCGGGGCATTTTTATTGCGGGTTACTAATTGAGGAGGAATTTGGTTAACTTCTATTTCCACATTTTTTCGACCGTCGCTATTTTCCGCCCGGATAACAAACTTAGTATTCTCTTCAAAAACAAGATCCGAAAAGGTAAACTCACCCTGCATATTGGTTATGGTATCAAGTGTAAGTGTCGTGCCGCTGGTAGAGAATAATGTAACTTTCCCCCTTGCCACAGGCTTTCCTGAGGCAGTCAATACTTTACCAGATATTTTAAAATCCTGTTCTGGAGAAAATATTAAGGGTGGATACGCATTATTGAGGATATTTTTCCAGATAAACCTTCGCCAACCTTGTGTAAGTAAAAGATTATCCAAATCTTTAATCTTATTCTCGTTTACAGAAGTGAAATAGTAATTGGGATTCTCTATATATCCCTGTATAAGGGTGGTTAATAATAAATTAGATAAAATAGAATTTTCATCCGATTCATTAACCGGAACTTTTGTATAATCTGTTATAGCCACAGAAAAACTTCCTTGCACCGGATTCCCTTTATCATCTTTAACCTCCAAAGCCATTTTTACCTTTTCTCGAGAGCTGTATTCCGTTTTATCTGTAGAAACCCTGAATTTTAAATTATCATTATTTTGAATAAATATTAACCTTTCAGCCATAGGTTGGTAGTCAGGCGAGAATAATGTAAGTTGTAATATCCCGGTAGGGAAGCGTTTTTTTGGTAAAGTTGTACTTAAAATCGGTTTATCTAATTTGGTTTTAGAGACATATTGGATTACATGATTGCTTTGGGCTACCAAAATAATATCTTTTCCCGTTACCAGTTCCGGGCTTGCCGAAATTTTTAAATATAAATTAGTCGAATCGGAAACATTATTAAGGGCAAGCACATACCCCTCATTAAGCGCTTTGGGAAGTGCAATTTGGCGTTCTGTTCCATCTTCATGTTTTATTATGGCCGTGTAAGATGTGTTTGTTTCAGGCTCAATAAAGAAACACCCCATTCCGGCATGAGTAGATTGAAATTCTGTAATCTTTTTTTTGTTTTGGTCAATAATATAACCGGAAACCGATGTGCTTAATCCATCAGATTTAAGCGCTTTGAAAGCTACTTTTGATCGAATATGATTAACCAATTGTCCGCCTTCTGGAAAAAATTGAACATCAACATCATTATTAGTTGATTGAATGGGAAAATTTTTGGTCATAAACCGGTTATCCACTTTTATTGCTGTGTTAATTTTTCCGGATTTGAGGATGAATGGCTGTGTATTAATAAAGGAAAAGGCTAAGATCCCATTGTCATCGGTGATACCCTTTCCCTTTATAATGTCTCTAAAATTTAATTTTACCTCATAGGATACTTCTTTTTTAGCAAGCGGTTTACCCTCAAAATCTTTATAACTAAGCGTGACTTCTACTTTTTCATGTGTTCCAATTTTTGAATAGCTGTAATCCGCCTTTGCTAAAATGTCGTTTGAGTAAGCATTGCCTATTTTAAGTGTTTTATCGTAAAAATATTCCTCACCAAAATTGCGCATCCAATTAGTATAGGCTCTTATTCTATAGTTTCCCTCTTTTAATGAATCGGCAAGTATGAAATCCCCCCAACCCAAGCCTGCTGTAAGTGGCAAACGAAGCGATCTTTTAATAGAATCCTTCTCATTAATCAATTCAACATACACTATTCTACTCAAGCCAGAAAGCTGATTCTCTCCATTAACTACATAGGTCTTAAACCATATGGTATCGCCAACGGTATAATAGGGTTTATCTAAATGCAAATGCACTTTCTCATAGGGATAATCGGTTCTTAGCTTTTCTAATTTCGATAACAGGGTTTTTAAAGGATCCTCATCTCCAAAACCGTAAGCTGCAACTGAGAGTAACAGGGTTGAGAAAAGCAAAAAGAGATTCTTCATATAACGTAATGGGTCGAAAAAATTAACCTCAATTTACTAAAAATTGAGGTTAGATTGCGTATAAATTAAGAACAATAAATATTAAAAAGTGTTCTTCCACATCATGCTTTCTACTGGCTTTGTTGTTTTGTTATTGTATTTAGCGTTATCCTTAGTGTTATACCGGGTTTCAATCTCACCTGCAACTTCAAAGTAGATTAATTGACCGATAGGCATTCCAGCATATACACGAACGGGCTGAGCTACAGAAATTTCGAGGGTCCAGGTATTGCAGAAACCTACGTCGCCCTTGCCCGCTGTGGCATGTATATCAATACCCAATCGACCTGTGCTTGATTTCCCTTCAAGGAAAGGCACGTGATTGTGGGTTTCGGTATATTCTACCGTCACTCCCAGATACAATGTATTAGGCTGTAATATAAAACCGCTTTGAGGAATTTCGAAATGGTCAATACCGTTATGCGCTTTGGCATCCAATTCCCGGTTTTGGTAGGTGGCAAGGTGCTTACTCAAATGCACGTCGTACGAATTGGTGCCTAAGCATTCTCTTTTAAAAGGTTCAATAATAATAGTTCCTTTTTCAATTTCTTCTAAAATTCGTTTATCCGAGAGAATCATAAATAAGGTGAAGGTTTAGGCTAAATTATAATTATTTTAAGATAATTTTATATCCTATTTTAATTAACAAGAATAGAATGGCGCTGGTATATCGAAAGCAACTGGATAATAGAACTGCTTTTGCGTTGTGGAAAATTGAAGAAACTGTCGAAGAGCTTTTAGCACAATTGCAATTAAAGGCTCACGAGAGAGCTTACTTGGATAAGATGAATGAAGGAAAAAGGCACCTTCACTGGCTTAGTACGCGGGTGCTGTTAAGAAAAATGCTGAATACACCGGTTTACATTGATTGCCAGATTGATGAACATGGTAAGCCTTATCTTATTAATTTTCCTCATCATATCTCTCTAAGTCACTCGTTTGATTATGCGGCCGTGATGATAAGTGAAGGCAAGGAGGTTGGAATTGATATTGAACAAATCAGCAGTAAGATTGAGCGTATTGCCAACAAGTTTATGAATGATTCGGAAATGGAATTCATAACTGATAAAAGCCGGGACGAACACTTGTATGCCTGCTGGTGCGCCAAAGAAGCGGTTTATAAGTTGCAGGGAAAAAAAAATGTATCTTTTAAAGATCATATCCGTCTGTATGCTTTTCAGTATAATGAGTTTGGGAAATTTAATGCCGATTTGAATGTAAACGGTATCCATAGGGCTTTTGAGGTGCATTACGAGAAATTTGAGGATTATATGATTGGTTATTGTGCAGCACCAGAATATGGCAAATAAAAAAGTATTTTTCTCTGACTGGGGCTTGATGGACTATCAGGAGGCTTGGGATAAGCAGGAAGAGCTATTGGCCCAAACTGTGCGGATAAAAACCGACAATCGGGTTAACGACACAAAAATACAAACGCCTAACTATCTTGTTTTTGTAGAGCACCCACACGTATATACGTTGGGGAAGAGTGGTAAACTGGAGAATCTTTTGCTGGATGAAAATGGCCTGAAGCAAAAAGAAGCAACTTTCTACAAAATAAACCGCGGAGGGGATATTACTTATCATGGTCCCGGACAAATTGTTGGCTATCCCATTCTCGATCTTGAAAATTTCTTTACCGATATTCATTTATATCTGCGGACACTGGAAGAAGCCATTATTTTAACCCTTTCTGAATACGGTATTAAGGGCGAGCGGTATCCGGGGTATACCGGAGTTTGGCTGGATGTGGACAACGAAAAAGCCCGTAAAATCTGTGCCATGGGCGTTCGTTGCAGCCGTTGGGTAACCATGCACGGCTTTGCCTTTAACATAAACACCGACCTTAATTATTTTAAACACGTTATTCCCTGCGGTATTGACGATAAGGATGTGACTTCCATGCAGCGGGAATTAGGACGAGGGGTTTCCATGGAAGAGGTGAAGGCTAAGCTAAAACAGCATATCGGCGGGCTATTTGGAATGGGTTTTGAGTAAAGCCTCTTTTATCCAATATCTTAAATGAATAATTGAAAAAAGTGAGAGCAATAGGAAAAACACCATTAGTAAAATTAGAACGATTGTCTGAACCTGATGGTGCCGAAATATATGTAAAATATGAGGGTGCCAATCCAACCGGAAGTATGAAAGACCGGATGGCACTTTCTATGATCGAAGGAGCTGAAAGGAGAGGGGAGCTCAAACCTGGTGGAACAGTAGTGGAATATACAGGGGGAAGTACCGGAAGTTCCCTAGCAATGGTGTGTGCAAATAAGGGCTATCAGGCACACTTTGTATCCTCGAATGCTTTTGCCGAAGAAAAATTGCAAACCATGCGGGCATTTGGAGCTGACCTGGAAATAATTCCAAGCGAAAATGGTTTAATAACGGAAAAACTAATCGACTCTTTGGTGCAGCGGGCAAAAGAATTAAGTAAACTACCCAATACTTTCTGGACGGATCAGTTTAATAATATTGACAATAGAAATGCCTATCATAGCATGGCCAAAGAGATTTTAGCTGTGCTTGGAAATAACATAGATGAATTTATTATGGGAGTTGGCACCGGTGCATGCTTTTCAGGAAACGCAGAAGTGTTTAAAAATGAGATACCCACTATTCGCTGCATCGCTATTGAACCATTAAATGTACGTGCTCTTTCAGGGGGTAATGTATCTGGAACACATAAGTTAGAAGGTATCGGGGCTGGATTCGTACCATCCATATGTAGATTAGATTTAGCAGATGAAATAATCTCGGTATCAGATGAAGATGCCTATGAAACGGCAAGAAAACTGGCAAAATTGGAGGGAATATTTGGAGGAACCACATCCGGCGCAAATGTGTGGGCGGCCATTCAGCGGGCAAGAATTATCGGGCCTGGAAAGAAAATTGTTACCATAATTGTCGATTCAGGATTAAAGTATCTTAATGGGGATTTGTATAAATAAGCAAGCTCGCAGCGCGAAGTATTCGTTGTGCCCATTTTTAGCATTAGACCCCTGCAAGTATTAAATCCTGAAAGATTAAAATCAATAACAAAAATGAAAATTGAGCTCCATACAATAAACAATACGAAAATCGCAGAAGTAATTTCAGACGACATTGTCATTAAATCTACTGAAGATGGATTGGATTTATTAGGCAATTTATATTATCAGGACTTTGACAAAATTGTAATTCACGAAAAAAACATCACACCTGATTTTTTTGATTTAAAAAATGGAATAGCTGGCGAAATACTTCAAAAATTTTCCAATTATCGCGTTCGACTAGCTATAATTGGTGATTTTACACGATATTCAGGTAAAACTATTAAAGATTTTATTTATGAAAGTAATAAGGTTGGACAAATCAACTTTGTGAGTTCTACCTCACAAGCGTTAAAAATACTCTCAAACGAATGACCCAAGGATTATTAGAAATTTAGATATTTCATTATTAACGACCAAATGATAGAAATACCAATCGGAAAAATTGAATTGAGGGATGATAGAAGTGTCTCACTTGTGCCTTTTTAAAACAACGTTCCACCTGCACCCGAGCGAAGCTTGCCCAAATGCTTATAAGCTGATTCCGTGCATTCACGTCCGCGGGAAGTCCGCATCAAATAACCTTCCTGAATTAAAAACGGTTCATAAACCTCTTC
>JANWIB010000061.1 GCA_025450155.1 Sphingobacteriaceae bacterium | reverse complement strand
GGATTGATTGGTATGATAAACGGAGAACTTGATGAAGCTGCCCAAACATTTCAAAAAGCAATTAAGGCAAATCCCAACCATACCGAAGCATATTTGGGATTGGGCTTGGCTTTAGGGGATCTCCATTCGGGTAAACCTCCTTATGATAATAAAACAACTGAAGAGTTGAATAAGGCAGTGGAATCTTTAGCAAAAGCGACTGAATTAAAACCCGGTTGGGCTGAAGCACATTATCATTTGGGAGTTTTTTCATTAAAACTGACTGACCTTGAATCGCCACATCGTGCATATAATGCATTCAAACGTGTTGTTGAATTAGCCAAAGAACAAAAGTTGAACAACAAATTCGTAAAGCATTCGGAAGAGTTGTTACAAACCAATGAGGTGTTGAAAACTGTGGGAAATGCGAGATAATGATCTCTGACGCGGTCACTTGGGCTTGATAATCAGCCAGCACATCGTTTCTATAGACGTGAGATCCTCACGCCTGCCTATCGGCAAGGCAGGTTGGGAATGATGAACCGACTTTTTTAGATAAACGATCAATCGCCGTTTCGCTAATACTCATTTGAAGTTTTAATTTAGCCGGATGTGGCATCAATCCCTCAATATTTTCTTCTTTGTTTTTCACACCGTATTTACTGTATTCAATATCGTAGGCTGGATTTTTCCCAAGACAAGAAAACTACATTTAATTACTATTTCACTAACAGCCCTTTCCTGGTTTTTACTCGGTATCTGGTATGGCTGGGGATATTGCTTCTGTACTGACTGGCATTGGATGGTTCGAGAAAAGATGGGCTACAAAGACCAGTCCAACTCGTATATCCATTTTCTCATACTCCAATTAACAGGTGCAAACTTAGACCCAAAACTGGTAGACGATATCACGTTGATCGTTTTTCTGATGAGTTTTGCATTAAGCATCTGGTTTAACGTAAAAAACCACCATCAAAAAAAACAATAATTTCCATATCATCTTATCTACTAAAATAAATAGTATGATGACGGATACAACGTTTTTTTAATTTTTAATTATGGAAAAAATATTTGACGGCAAAGTAGCCATCGTTACGGGAGGCAGTTTTGGCATTGGGCAAGCTGCAGCAATTGCTTTTGCAAAACGTGGAGCAAAGTTAGTGATAGCCGATTGGATGGAAGATAAAGAAAACGAAACAATGAATCAGATAAAGAATGCAGGCGGCGATGGAATTTTTATTAAATGTGATGTTTCTAACAGTAACGATGTAAAAAATATGATAGAAAAAACCATTGCCCATTACGGAAGAATTGATTATGCGTTTAACAATGCTGGCATTGAAGGGCATATGGCCACTACCCATGAATGTACGGAAGATAATTGGGACAAGACCATTGGTGTTAACCTGAAAGGTGTATGGCTATGTATGAAACATGAAATACCATATATGCTGAAGCTTAATAAAGGTGTTATTGTAAACTGCGCTTCTGTAGCAGGTTTAAATGGATTTCCGGGCTTACCTGCGTACGTGGCTACCAAACATGGCGTGGTAGGCTTAACCAAAACCGCGGCACTTGAGTATGCTAAGCTGGGAATCAGAGTGAATGCAGTTTGTCCTGGAGTAATTCATACCAGCATGATTGACCGCCTTACCGGAAAAGAGAAAGAAGTAGAAAAACAATTTACGGCGATGGAACCTGTAGGCAGAATGGGAACACCGGAAGAAGTAGCCGAAGCGGTTGTCTGGTTATGTTCTGATGCTGCATCGTTTGTAACTGGTATTGCCATGCCGGTAGATGGTGGATTTATTGTAGGTTGATACAACTTATTGGCGTTCTTTTTAAAATGCCCGATGCTTACCCTGCTACCTTTCTCATCGCTTTTAGTTTATCCAGGTAAAACAATACTTCATCATCGCTTACTTCTACAAAATCTTCATAAAAAGCGCCTACACCATAAAATTCTTCCGGTATCATGAGAACCACTACTTCATCCACTTCTTTTGATATTTTTTGCACAGCACTTTCCGAAGCTACCGGAGCACCAACAATAATTTTACCAGGATTACTTTTACGCAACACATTTACGGTACCCAGTACGGTATTGCCTGTTGCAATACCATCATCAATCACCATCACCGTTTTTCCTTTTAGGTTTTCAGGTTCTTTATCACCCATAAATTTCTCATACATCTCTTTCAGCCTGCTACGTATCCGCAGCAATTCCTGTTGGATATACTCCTCCGTCACATTTTCGTGGGGTATTACAAAGTAATCGGTAAGACTTGCTGCACCAATGGCATATTCTTTATTCATGGGATGTCCGATTTTTTTAGTAAAAATAACTTCTACAGGAAAACCCAATTCTTTGGCAACTGCGTAAGCCACCGGCACACCGCCCCTCGGCACAGCCAATACGATACCGGGATCATTTTTATATTTTTTCAGTTTTGCTGCCAACAATGCGCCAGCTTCTATTCGGTCATGAAACATACAACAGGTTTTATCGCCCTTGCCATTACTTCAATGCAGAACAAGGTTTAAATATTTTTCGAACCATTCAAAGGCCAACTTTTCTACCTTTTCCATCGTACCCGGTTCTTCAAATAAATGAGAGGCTCCTTCCACTATTACCAATTCCTTAATGCCGCATAATGTTTTAAATGCCTGCTTGTTTAATTCCAACACATTCGTATCAAGACTTCCTACAATTAGCAATGTTGGGGCCTCCACATGATGCAAAACATCTATTGCCATGTCAGGGCGGCCACCTCTTGATACGACCGCACTTACCTGTGGCAAAATTGCAGCAGTTCTCAAGGCAGATGCGGCGCCGGTACTGGCACCAAAATAACCGATGCGACAATTTTTTGCAGCCGGAAGCCTTTCCAGCCACCTAGTCGCATCAGTTAATCTTTGAGTAAGCAAATCAATATTAAACCGGTTTGGATATTCCTGATCTTCTTGTTCAGTAAGCAGATCAAACAACAAGGTTCCAATATTCCTTTCATTCAGGTATTTTGCCACCATTTGGTTGCGTTTACTAAACCTGCTACTACCACTTCCATGAGAAAAAACAATGATAACGTTCGCATTCAAAGGAATACACAATTCGCCCTTCAATACTACTTTGTCAATCGGTATATTCACTTCTTCATAAAACCTCGTATTCATGTTCAGGGTAGTATAATGGGTTCTTTGGCTTTGCTGTTTATTTCGTGTTCGGCCAACTGCGACAAGCGATCGTCAATGTGTTTCTCATTGATTTCCGCCTCATGAAAAATAGCTGCCGCCTTTTCCATACTCAATGCATTGGCAAATGCAGCTGCAGTACCATAAGTGCTTATTTTAAAATGATTGATATCCTGTATGCAGGCTAGTAAACAGGCATCTTTTACTTCTGCAGGCGTACAATTCGACAACCTTTCGTCCGCTTCTTCAATTAATGCCTTCATCACGCGATTACTAAGACTAATCGAGCTGATTTTTTCTTCCTCAAAAAAGCTTTCCATCTTTTGTACATGTTGTTGTACAAAATCAAGGTATCGTTGTAGTACGGCTTTTAGTTGCTGAGATTGGGCTTTATTGATCCATTCGGGCAAGCTGTTTCTCAACTGTATTTCTGCACTGGTAAACTTGCATGCATCATAATCCAACAGATTATGAAGGGTCGTAATAACTTCGGTATTTTCCATAAATAATTTGTTTTTGTTTTTGCAAAGTTATCTGGACTCATCTTCGCTATAGCTGACTATCATCAAACTCAGGGTTGATAATTATCATAGAACGAATTGCTTTGAATTGGAAATAGAGTATAAAATCATAGGTCCTTAAGAAAAAATCTCTTAACTATTCAAATAGTACAATAATTATTTTAGATTTGTATTAAAATATTTTTAGATGAATCTAAAATCATTTCGTGTATATGCCAAATACAAAAGTCTTCTAATAGGTAGTTTGATTATTGGAACTATTGTAGCATGTAAAGAATTAGTCCCAGATCCGCCCGCTGATGACCAGATATTAGATGGGCCAGTTGATGGATTATCAGGTGAACAAAAAATAAAGTTTTTGCGTGGCGATGTGGCATTTAATGATGATATATTTACCCAAGAAACCGGATTAGGGCCATTATTTGTAGCTAATTCTTGCGGAACCTGCCATGCCGGAGATGGTAAAGGACATCCATTTACCACCTTAACACGATTTGGTCAGAATGATGCAAATGCAGGGAACACTTTCCTGCATTTTGGAGGCCCTCAGTTACAAAATAGGGCTATTCCAGGTTTTCAACCCGAACAAATACCCGTTGGGGCCACTTTCTCCAATTTTACACCACCAGCTAATACCGGATTAGGATTTCTGGAAGCTGTACCGGATGCTATCTTATTTGCATTAGCGGATGAAAATGATGCCAATGGCGATGGCATTTCAGGCAGAATAAATTGGATTTCTGTTCCGCCCTATTGTTTGATACGTCCGGGAACTATCATTAAAAATGGAAAATATATTGGACGTTTTGGAAAGAAAGCGGCTGTATATGATCTGTTGCAGCAAACGGCCAATGCTTATAACCAGGATATGGGCATCAGCTCATCGTATGAGTATTTTAATACCTACGATGGACAAGAAGTTGATCCGGAAGTTGCTAATCAAACCGTATTGGATGTGGTATTTTATTTACAAACATTGAAAGCCCCTATTCAGCGGGATCAAAGTAATCCTGAAGTACAGGCTGGAAAGCACATTTTTATAACGATTAACTGTGCCAAATGCCATATACCACAATTACAGACTGGCGACTTTCCTATTGCTGCATTAGCCAATAAAACATTCTTTCCTTATAGTGATTTTCTTTTGCACGATATGGGGCCGGCATTGGATGATGGTTATACAGAAGGATCAGCGCTCACTTCAGAATGGCGTACCCCGCCTTTATGGGGATTGGGCCTCTCTAAAAACTCGCAAGGTGGACACTATTTTTTATTGCATGACGGCAGGGCAAAAAGTATTGAAGAAGCCATTTTATTACATGGCGGTGAGGCACAATCAAGCAAAACCGCGTTCCAGCAATTGTCGCCTACTGATAAAGGTAAAATCATCAAATTCCTCGAATCCCTATAATCTATTACAATGAATAGAAGAGATTTTATTAAAAATAGTTGCACGGCCTGCTTATCGGTTACTGTACTTTCATCGTTGGCAAGTAGTTGCACATCGATTCGGTATACAGGCGGTAAGTTAGGCAAAGACGGGATAACGTTAAATAAGGCTGAGTTTAAGATTAAGCAAAAAGGAAGCATAGCCTATAGTTCCTTTATTATTGTTCGTAATGATGCCTTGAAATACCCTATCTGTGTTTACCGCTATAATGATACTGAATATACAGCGCTATGGATGAAATGCACCCACCAGGGAGCAGAGTTACAAGCTTTGGGAGATGTACTGCATTGCCCGGCACATGGAAGCGAGTTTAATAATAAAGGTCAGGTGATTAATGGACCTGCTGACAGTAATTTGCGAGCATTTCCGGTGGCAGTAAACAACGATGAATTATTTATTGACCTACGGAAACAAGCATGAGATTCCTTAACTTATTGATCATTTTTATTTTTCTGGTTAGTCATGTTAAAGCACAGATAGACCCTGAACTATTAAGGCAAGCTCCTAAAAATACCGACAGCTTAAAGCTGAACATGGATGCTGTATATGACCGTCCGTTTTTGCACTTAGGTAAATTACCTGTTGCTTTAGGTGGTTATGTAGAAGCTAATCATCAATATTTGGGAGAAAATGGCGTAACAGAAGGACATCAATTTCAAATGCGCAGGCTTACACTCTTTGTTTCCTCATCTATTTCCAAACGCATTAAATTTCTATCAGAAATAGAGTTTGAAGATGGTACAAAAGAAATCAATATTGAGTTCGCATCTGTAGATTTTGAGTTTGCGCCTTTGTTAAACTTACGAGGGGGCATAGTAATGAACCCTATTGGAGCATTCAATCAAAATCATGACGGGCCGAAGTGGGAGTTTGTGGACAGGCCTATTTCTGCTACGCAACTATTACCCGCTACCTGGAGCAATGTTGGTTTCGGTGTATACGGCAAGAAATATACCAACAATTGGGCCTATGCATATGAAGTATATCTTACCAATGGCTTTGATAATAAAATAATAGAAAACACCGAAAACCACACTTCTTTACCTGCTACGAAAGACAACAAAGACCGGTTTGAGGAAAGTTTTAATGGCAGTCCGCTGTTAACAGGAAAAGTAGCTTTGAGAAACAGCAAAATTGGAGAAATAGGGTTTTCTTATATGGGTGGTGTTTATAATAAGTTTGAAGAAGATGGATTGACACTGGATAAGAAAAGAAGGGTAAATGTATTCGCGATTGATTTTAATACGAATCTACCCAAGTTGAATACTTATATAAGCGGGGAATGGGCATGGGTAACTGTTAATGTACCCGAAACATACACGGAGCAATTTGGGAGGAAACAGCAAGGGGGTTTTATAGATATTGTGCAACCTGTTTTAAAAAGGTCCATGTTCGGCTTTGAAAAAGCTACTTTAAATGCCGCACTCCGCTTAGAATATGTGGATTGGAATAAAGGAACGTTTAGATCAACAGGGGGTAATATCAGCGATCATGTTTATGCTATTGTTCCTGCTATTAGTTGGAGGCCGACTCCCCAAACGGTTATTCGATTTAATTACCGTTATAACTGGCAGAAGGATTTATTAGGAAACCCTCCATCGAGGTTAGCAGGTTTTCAGTTTGGGTTTTCGACGTATTTTTAGAAACCGGATGGAATATATCTGGTTCGATATATCTCAAAAAAATGTGTTGGGCAAAAATAAAAAAAGGACAAAATAGGTATTTTGTCCTTTAAAGTCGGGGTGGCAGGATTCGAACCTACGACCTCCTGCTCCCAAAGCAGGCGCGATACCGGGCTACGCTACACCCCGAACTAGGGCTGCAAAAATAACGCTTCTTTGCAGCAATTCCAAACTTTAAGGAAATTTTGGCGGAGAGAGAGGGATTCGAACCCTCGGTACCGTTGCCAGTACGACAGTTTAGCAAACTGTTCCTTTCGGCCTCTCAGGCATCTCTCCTTTATTTTTTATTTATATGTGCTAACTAATTAGCTCCAAAAAGCTCTTTTGAAGCATCTACCCTTTATTTAGAGGCTTGCAAATATAGTAATTCGGCTATGTACGCAAAAAATAATTTCTTTTTTACATCGCGTATTCTATTCGTACATGGTATATACCCATCAACATGCTTTTAAACATGCTTTTTATTGTTTCTATGTCTTTGAGCGTGATATTACAATTCTCCAATTGTCCCTGATCCAACTTATAGTTAATAATCCGATCTACCAATTCACTAATATTTTGTGCGGTAGGTTCTTTTAAGCTTCTTGATGCCGCTTCTACAGAGTCGGCGAGCATTAAAACCCCTGTTTCTTTTGAAAAAGGTATAGGCCCCGGATATCTGAAAATATTTTCATCTACAATTTTCTCAGGGAAATTTTTAAGGAAAGAATGATAAAAATAATCCAATCGCGTAGTTCCATGATGGGTTCTGATAAAGTCTACCACCATCTCCGGAATATTATTTTTACGGGCTATTTCTGCGCCTCGCGTTACATGCCTGATAATGATTTTTGCACTTTCTTCGTATGCTAAGGTATCATGCGGGTTTGCCCCTTTATTTTGATTTTCAATAAAATACTGAGGACTTTCCATCTTCCCGATGTCATGGTATAGGGCTCCAGCCCGCACTAATAGTGCATTTCCACCTATTTTAAATATGGCAGCTTCGGCCAGGTTTGCAACCTGCAAGGAATGTTGGAATGTACCCGGAGCTTTAAATGACAAATCTCGCAACAATCTTGAGTTGGTGTTGGTGACCTCCATCAAAGTAACTTCCGATGTAATGCCAAACATCCTTTCAAAAGCGTAAATTAAGGGATAAGCCAATAAGGATAGCAAAACACTGAATATAAAAGGCACAAAATTTATCCATTCAACATTG
>JANWIB010000060.1 GCA_025450155.1 Sphingobacteriaceae bacterium | reverse complement strand
GAGTTTTATTTAGCTTCAGATCCAAAAGCCTCATCGGCCATTATCGCTACTTTCAAAGGCTATACCAGTGTAGAGAGTGCTGTAAGTGTTTCTAATAAAAATGTATCAATCTATTTAGAACCCGCATCAGTCTTTGAAATGCCAATTGCCAATAGGAAATTAAATCAGGAGAATATCATTGCCAACGCATCGCCATCTTTTTATGATGCTCTTGTGAATATGCCTGGTGTGGGAGTTAATATGCAGAGTTTTTTATCTAAATCCGTTGGATTTCGGGGAATTAACTCTACTACTAATCAAAGATTTTCCCAGTATGTAGATGGAATGGATAATCAGTTGCCCGGGTTTAATTTTTCAATGGGAAATATCTTAGGTGTTGCTGATATAGATGTCGATAAAGTGGAATTGCTTTCAGAATCGTTGCCTATGTTGCAAGGTTCCGGAGGAATAAATGGTTCATTACTGGTTAATTCTAAAAATCCATTCACTCATCCTGGATTAAGTGCACAATTTCGCTTAGGGTTAAATCACCTTGATAACTATCAGACAAATCGTTCTCCCTGGGAAGATATGTCCATTCGATATGCACGGGTTTTAAATAATCGGTTAGGCATAAAAGTGGCACTTGCATATACACAAGGAGAAGATTGGGAGTCGCGAAATTTAGGCAATTTTGATCGTTTAAATATGCGATTAATTGCTGGAAACAGGTCAAATCCAGCTTATGATGGTGTAAATGTATATGGAGATGAAAACGGCCCGCATATGCCCACATTGGAGCAAATAGGCCTCGATGTTAAAAATGAGAATCCAAATGTGCCATGTGGCTGTCTCCCAGAACCACAACGATCTATTGTAACGGCATTTAACAAAGGCATGCTGCCCAAATTAGCCGTTACCCGTACCGGGTATGCGGAGGAAGAATTAGTTGATTATGGGACCAATTCGCTAAAAACTATTGGGGCCATACATTATAAAATTTCCAATTCTGTTGAAGCGATAGCACAAGTTAACTGGAGAAAAGGAAATGCCCTGTATACAGATGTAGACCGTTATGTTTTAAAAGACTTTAATCTTGGCCAGTACAAGTTAGAATTAAAAGGTAAACAGTTTTTGTTAAGAGGATATACTACCCGGGTAAATTCAGGAGATACGTATAATGCAACACGCTTGGGAGGCTTACTCAATGAGGTTTGGAAACCTAACTCCATCTGGTTAAAAGAATATGCTTATGCCTTTGCTGTAGAAAAACTAAAAGGAACATCCGATCAGGATGCCCATAATGCTGCCAGGATTATGGGCGATAATGGTCGTCCTGAGCCGGGGACTGATAATTATAGTATATTGAAGAGCAATCTGTTGAAAAAAGGTGCACTTTTTCAAGATCACTCTAACTTAATGCAGTATGAGGGAGCTTATGATTTCTCTGGTCTGTTTAAGCATAAACTGGATTTATTAGCCGGGGCTTCGTATAGAAAATATAACCTGAATTCTGGGGGAACAATATTTGATGATTTAAATCAGAAAATTAGTTTAAATGAATACGGAGGTTATCTTCAATTAGGCAAGAATATTACAAACAAACTAAAATTAGTCGGTTCTGTGCGTATAGATAAAAGTAAGAGCTTTGATATGCTGTATTCGCCTGGTTTTACGGCAAATTATACAGTTAAACCTAATAGTAATTTTAGGGCTTCGTATCAATTTCGGCAAAGAAATCCAACTATCTCCAATCAGTACTTAGATTTCGAAGCAGCAAACGGTGAAATTCATTTAATAGGTGGGTTACCGGATATGTTGAATAAATATAATCTCTATACGAATCGTCCGTACACAGCCGAAAGCTATCGCAATTACGTTTTGAATAATGCTTCGTTGGAAGAATATGTATTTGATGCACAGGGTATAAAACCTGAACAAGTACAAACCATCGAATTAGGATACCGGGGCATGTTCAATAATAAATTTCTTATTGATGCCTCTGGCTATTATAATAAATATCGTCACTATATTTCACCCATTAATGTTTACCAAACACAGGTTTCTGGTAATTTTTCTCCCCAAAATATTGTTCTGTACCATGTTCCGGTTAACATCAAAGGCAATCCATATTCGTGGGGTTTGGGGGTAAGTATGGGCTACAATTGGAAGAAATTAGTATTTAATGGTAATGTTTCTTATAATAAAAATGATAAACTGCCCCTAAGCTTTAACGAGGGCTTTAATGTGCCGCAAGTATTATTCAATTTCGGTGTTTCCAGTCGCGATATTGTTAAAAATGTTGGCTTTAATGTGGTTTATCGTTGGCAGGAAGACTTTTATTGGCAGTCAAACTTTGTAAGTGGTAATGTACCCGCATTCGGTACACTCGATGGGCAGCTTAGCTTAAAAGTATCTTCCTATAATTCAATAATTAAAATTGGAGGATCTAATTTGCTCAATCACTATTACAAAACAGCTTATGGAAATCCGTCAGTTGGAGGAATGTATTATGTATCTATTTTGTTTAATGAATTCTTAAAGTAAATTATTATCCAGTCAATTATTTGAAAAGGTGTTCAATTTTTTCGTAGTTTAAGCAGTTAAATTAATCAGGTAAGCTGTTTAAAAAGATGCAGCTTCTAAAGCAGACATCGCGTAGAAGAGAGCTAATCTGCGAGAGAACGAAGCCATGGAAATGAAAGAAAAAAACGATTTAACTACTCAGGAGTTTAGCATTGAGCAATTGGAAGAAGGAGTTCAACATGTAAATAACCCTGTTATCGGGTTAAAACCTATTGAAAAGAAATACCTGTCTGCCGTTACAGGATATACACAAAACAATCATCTTTTTTATTTTACAGACGGGGAGTCCAAAGTTGAGGTACGTGTAATTAGCGACGAGATTATCCGTATCAGACTGGCTCCTCATGGAGTTTTTTTAGAAGAATTCTCGTACGCTGTACCCAATCCCATTCAACGTGTCTCTGTTTTTTCTTTTGATGAAACGAGCGAATATTATATCGTTGAAACCAATACCGTAAAATGTCTTATCCGTAAGGAAGATTTTTTTATCGCATTTGCTGATAATACAGGCCGCGTTATTAGCGAAGATGCAGTGGCCATGCACTGGGAAGAAAACTCTGATTTTGGCGGATATTATGTTTACGCTACCAAGGAATGTGTTGAAGGCGAAAGTTTTTTTGGGCTAGGCGATAAAACCTCTTCGTTAAATTTAAGAGGCAAGCGGTTTGTAAATTGGAATACTGATACGTATTCTTTTGCTGTAAATCAGGATCCCTTGTACCGCTCTATCCCGTTTTATGTTGGGTTGAATAATGGAGTTTCTTATGGAATATTTCTAGACAATACCTTTAAGTCGCATTTTGATTTCGGATACCAAGAGAGTGATCAGGTCAGCTTTTGGGCTGATGGCGGAGAATTGCAATATTATTACATCCACGGCCCCAATATGATGGATGTAGTAAAACGTTACCATACCCTTACCGGTACCCATCCGATGCCGCCAAAGTGGGCTTTGGGATACCATCAATGCCGTTGGAGTTATTTCCCCGAAAATAAAGTAAAAAACGTTGCTAAAAACTTTCGTGAACGTAAAATTCCTTGCGATTCGATCTACCTGGATATTGATTACATGGATGGTTATCGCTGTTTTACATGGAATAAAAAATATTTTCCAGATCCGAAACGGATGATGAAAGAACTTTCTGATGATGGTTTTAAAACCGTAGTAATTATAGATCCGGGAATAAAAGTAGATGGTAACTACTGGGTGTTTAGAGAAGGAAGAGAAAAGAAATATTTCTGCCGTCGCAGCGACGATTATTTTATGGAAGGCCATGTTTGGCCCGGTCGTTGCCAATTCCCCGATTTTACCAACCCGGAAGTAAGGGAATGGTGGGGCGGATTATTTAAAGAGTTATTAGAAGCAGGTGTTGCAGGTGTTTGGAATGATATGAATGAACCTGCGGTATTTGGTTCGGGAACTTTCCCAATGGATGTTCGTCATCAGTTTGACGGACATAGAGGATCGCACCGAAAAGCGCACAATGTTTATGGAACGCAAATGGTTCGTGCTACCTACGAAGGGATGAAAAATCTCTATAAAAACAAACGTCCGTTCACCATTACAAGAGCAGGTTACGCCGGTGTTCAGCGTTATTCCTCCGTTTGGACGGGCGATAATGTGGCTTCATGGGAGCATTTAAAGCTTGGATCAATTCAATGTCAGCGTTTGGCAACTTCGGGTATTTCTTTTTGCGGAACAGACATTGGTGGTTTTACTGGAGAGCCTGATGGCGAACTTTTTACCCGTTGGATCCAATTTGGAGTATTTTCACCGTTAATGCGAGCCCATTCAGCAGGAGATACCCGAGAGCGTGAACCCTGGAGTTTTGGTCCGGAGTTGGAGGCCATCAATAAAAAGTTCATTGAACTTCGCTATCGGTTGTTACCCTATATTTATTCGGCATTTTGGGAAAACCATCGGTATGGCTTCCCCATATTGCGGTCTGTGGTAATGGTAGAACAAGAGGAGAAAGCAAATCAATTCCGCGAAGACGAGTTTACTTTTGGGGATAAAATATTAGTATCTCCCGTTGCTGAGCCGGGACAAGAAAGCAAAGTGGTTTATCTGCCAAAAGGGAAATGGTACGATTACTGGTCGCACGAACTATTTGAAGGAGGAATAGAACATACGGTTGCCACCCCTTTAGATAGCATGCCTATTTTTGTCAAAGCAGGCTCCGTTATACCCGAATCGCCATTAATGCAATACGTAGGCGAATTCGAACCAGAGGAAATTATATTCCAGGTTTACTATTCAGATTATGAAGTAAATTCTTTTTATTTCGAAGATCATGGCGATACTTTTGCCTATGAGCAGGATATTTATCTGGAAAAAAAGTTTGTGGTAAACGGCAACGAAAACACTATTTCCATTAAGCAATCTATAGAAGGATTGTTTACGCCAAGATATGAAACGTATGACCTTAAATTTATCGGGCTGCCTTTTAAGCCATCAAAAATTATTATCGATGGAAAAACAGTTGTACAAAATTTAGAGTTTGATGAACTAAACCGAATCCGCATACAAGCAAACAAAAACTTCCGAGAAATCCAGCTGTCAAAATAGATAAACCCTCTAAAAACTATTCTAAGCTGAACCTTAAAAGAAAGAGAATCAACAAAACAGTATATTTGCACCGTGAAATTTTTGTCATTTCTATTCGCTGTGTATGTTTTAGTATTACCTCATATTTCTTGTGCGGATGATTTAAACGAATGTAATGGCACCATCCAGCATAAAGTTTCAAGTGTCGCTAAATATCAAGACTATAAGCACGAAAACGAGGCTTGTAATCCGTTTTGCACTTGCATTTGTTGTGGGCACATTTTTGACCCCAGTTTTCAACTAAGTAAAATTACACCTGCTAAGTCTATAGTAAAACAGAAGCGACAAGGCTTATACCATAACATTTCTCTTTCTTCCGACTTTTTCGGCAACATTTGGCAACCACCAAAATTTAGTTGATGAATTATCACAAGGCTTTTGCCTTGCACGTCATTTTGGCATTAACGCCACTTATTATATCATTCATTAACTAAAAATGTAAATTCATGCAAAAAATAATTGTGTTGCTTTTGGCTACCGTATTCATATTTGAAGCCAAAGCACAAAACCCCTTCAAAGCAATTATTAAAGACAATATCACCAACGAACCATTAAGTGGTGTGAATGTTATTCTTCGTGAAACTAAAAATGGAACTATTTCTAACCGTACAGGATTTGCTGAATTGAAAAACATCTCCGATGGCAAACAGGTAATAATATTTAGTTACACAGGCTATAAAACTCGAACAGACACCTTCAATTTTCCATTAGCAGCAAGTGCAGATACTGTGGAAATAATGATGGAAATAGACCAGGAAGAGTTAAATGAAGTAGTTGTTCAAAGTACAAGAACAAGCCGAACAATAAAAAATACTCCGACAAGAGTTGAAACAATTGAAGGAGAAGAATTAGATGAAAAAAATAATATGCGCCCTGCAAATGTTTCTATGCTTTTACACGAAAGCACAGGTTTGCAGGTTCAACAGACATCAGCAACAAGCGGCAATGCAAGCATACGAGTACAGGGTCTGGATGGAAAATATACGCAACTTTTAAAAGATGGGTATCCAAACTTTGGAAATTTTGCCAGCGGGTTGAGCATTTTAGAAATTCCACCTTTAGACCTAAAACAAGTAGAAGTAATAAAAGGGCCTGCATCAACTTTGTATGGTGGTGGTGCCATTTCGGGGGTTGTAAATTTTATAAGCAAATCACCAAAAGAAAAATATGAAGGAGATTTTATTCTTAATCAATCCGATATCGGACAAACCAATATAGGTGGTTATGTTTCTCAAAAGAAAGGAATGTTTGGTTATACAGTTTTGGGAGTAATTAATCTTCAAAAAGCCTACGATGTAGACGAAGATGATTTTTCTGAAATACCCAAAAGCAAGAATTTTACTATTAATCCCAGGTTATTTTATTATCCCAATGCTTCAACTGTAATGATATTAGGAAATAGTTTTACTAAAGGATCAAATACAGGCGGGGATATAGAAGTGGTCAATGGAAAGCCGGATGCAAACCATTCTTATTTTGAAAAGAACAGTACCATTAGAAATACAACAACACTAGAATTAGATAAAAAATTTGCAAACAAAAGCAGTATGAAATTAAAACAAAGTGTTAGCATTTTTGATAGGCAAATAAGTATTCCAGATTATAGTTTTTCAGGAATCAATACAAATAGCCTTACTGATTTATCATTCGCTTTTTTTAAACAAAAGCATACCCTGATTGCAGGAATAAATTTTGTTTATGATAGATTTAAACAAAAAAATATAGATACTCAAAATACGCAATCATTTTCGGCCGGGGCCTATTTTCAAGACACTTGGGATATTACAGACAAAGTAAAAATTGAAACTGGAGTAAGGATTGACCACGTGAATTATAAAAATAACAACTACAACAAAAATCAAACAGTTGCTTTACCAAGAGTTTCTGCTTTATTTAAACTTACGGACAAAATCACTTCCAGGATTAGCGGCGGATTAGGCTACAAAATTCCAACCGTATTTACAGAACAGACCGAAAGTATGCACTATCGGAATGTGTTGTCATTAAATAATGTAACAGCGGAAAGAAGTATTGGCGGAGCAGCTGACATAAACTACAGCACTAACGTACTAGATGGTTTATCATTCAGCCTGAATCAATTATTTTTTTACACCCATATTAATAAACCGCTAATAGTACAGTCAAACCTTGCTGGGAGCTATTTTTTTACCAATGCTTTAAAACCTGTCATCAGCAATGGCTTTGAAACAAACATCAAATTTGTATTCAAAGAAGATTTAAAATTATTTGTCGGTTATACGTTCATCAATGCAAAAGCCACTTATTTATCATCCAATCAGTTTCTACCCTTGCTCCCTAAAAATAAATTGAACCTGACAACGATGTACGAAAAAGAAGATAATTTTAAGTTGGGTTTAGAAGGTTATTTTACTGATAGGCAATATTTAAACAATGGCACTAAAACCCCATCTTTTTGGGAGTTTGGTTTTATGGCTCAAAAAACGTTCAATAAAATTTCAGTATTCTTAAATTTTGAAAACTTTACTGATCAGCGGCAAAGCAAGTATAAAACAGTTGTAAACCTACCGCATAATAATCCAACGTTTGATGACATTTGGAATCACACAGAAGGATTTGTAATCAACGGAGGGGTTAAACTAAAACTCTAAACATGGATAATTTTCTAAAAATGTATTTGCCTCTATATTTAATGGCATATTTAGCGTTAGCTTTTGTTGTGCCTACTTATAGAACCTGGAAACAAACAGGTGTCAATCCGGTTACCTTTGGCAAAGAAGACACTGCACATAATTATATTGGTTTTGTTATGAAACTTTTAATTGCATTACTTTTTGCCGCAGTTTTATGTTTTTCCATTAGCAATAAGGTATATCAATATTTAATGCCAATTCCTTACCTGCAAAAAAAGTGGTTGATTATTATCGGCTTTGTTTTAATACATATATCATTAGCTTGGATCGCAATTGCTCAGTATCAAATGAGTACCAGTTGGCGTATCGGTATTGATGAAGAAAATGAAACTGAATTAAAAACAAAAGGAGTTTTCAGTATTAGCCGTAACCCGATATTTTTAGGAATGATTTTAAGCGTGGTTGGTTTATTTTTTATTATTCCTAACACATTGACTTTTTTCCTGACTATGACGACATACTTTATTATTCAAATTCAGATACGGCTTGAGGAAGAATTTTTAACACGGCAACATGGATCAAATTATATAAACTATCAAAAGAAAACGAGGCGATTCATATAAAATAATACCCCATGAGTGAACAGAAACATAAAACATAACTAGAATGGTGATGATATTTGAAAACGAACACTATAAATTTAGCGAAGTGAAAACCTTCGTTTTTAATTATAAATTTGATTCTATTTTAAAT
>JANWIB010000059.1 GCA_025450155.1 Sphingobacteriaceae bacterium | reverse complement strand
GGTGATTACTGATTTCATTTTTTCTAATTGCATACCAAGTATTTCAACTTCATCACCTGTATTAATAACACCGGTGTCAATTTTACCTGTAGCAACAGTTCCACGACCAGTGATCGTAAATACATCTTCAACCGGCATCAAGAATGGAAGATCTGTCAAGCGTGGAGGAATAGGAATATATTTATCCACAGCATCCATTAATTCCATAATTTTTTCAACCCACTTAGCATCACCATTTAAACCTCCAAGAGCAGAACCGCGGATTACAGGGATGTCATCTCCAGGAAAGTCATAGAATGATAACAATTCACGAACTTCCATCTCAACCAGGTCTAATAACTCAGGATCATCAACCATATCCACTTTATTCATGAATACAACCAATGCAGGTACACCTACCTGACGAGCTAAAAGGATGTGTTCACGTGTTTGAGGCATCGGACCATCAGTAGAAGCAACTACAAGAATTGCACCATCCATCTGAGCCGCACCTGTAACCATATTTTTCACATAATCCGCGTGACCTGGACAGTCAACGTGTGCATAGTGACGGTTAGCCGTTGAATATTCAACGTGCGCCGTGTTGATGGTTATACCTCTTTCTTTTTCTTCGGGAGCCGAGTCAATTGAATCGAATGAACGAGCTTCAGACAGACCTTTGTCTGCAAGCACTTTTGTAATAGCTGCAGTCAAAGTAGTTTTGCCGTGGTCAACGTGACCGATAGTACCAATATTTAAGTGTGGTTTACTGCGGTCAAATTTTTCTTTTGCCATTGTTTTATACTAATTAGTAAGTTAATTTTTATATTAATTGTAAGTTTTGCGATACTGAGCCAATGATGGGACTTGAACCCATGACCTCTTCCTTACCAAGGAAGTGCTCTACCGCTGAGCTACATCGGCTTTCAATTTACGATTGCCGATTTTAGATTTACGAATTGTAAATTCGTCTATCGTAACTCGTAAATATATTTGAGCGGAAGACGAGGTTCGAACTCGCGACCTATAGCTTGGAAGGCTATCGCTCTACCAACTGAGCTACTTCCGCTTATTCGACATGCAAATTTCTATCTTTGCGTGTGTTTTGTGGGGAGAGAAGGATTCGAACCTTCGTAGCCGAAGCAACGGATTTACAGTCCGTCCCATTTGACCGCTCTGGTATCTCCCCAACTCGAGCCTCCTATCGGGATCGAAC
This sequence comes from Sphingobacteriaceae bacterium, assembly GCA_025450155.1. GTDB lineage: Bacteria > Bacteroidota > Bacteroidia > Sphingobacteriales > Sphingobacteriaceae > JANWIB01. Next base: position 10,069 of record JANWIB010000059.1, on the reverse strand, counting down.
CAATGACCTACTGATTACAAGTCAGTTGCTCTACCAGCTGAGCTAAGGAGGCAAAGTATTTTTCTTTCCTTTTAAAGAACCTTCCTTTTCAGATAAAACCGCTTTTTAAGCACCTCTCCGAAAGGGAATGCAAATGTACAAAAATTACAGGCGCTACAAAATTTTTTTAAAAAAAATCCGACAGCGTTTTCAACTATCGGAAATAATCAAATACGACTTATATTCTTACTTTCAGTAATTATCGTCCGATTCTACAAGAGATTGCTTAAAATCAACCGGGCGCACTTTTGATTTGGTTTTATATTTATCCATCTGCCTACGCAAGGATTCCATAGCAAGGTCTGTGGCTTCTTCAAAAGACTTGCATTGTTCTTTAACAAATAAGCTGCTACCAGGGATATTCAATTTTATCTCTGTTATCTTATTGGCTTCATCCTCTGTTTTCTGTAAACGCAGATAAACCTCGGCATTAATAATATTATCAAAGAACTGTTCTAATTTGTTAACTTTTTTCTGAATGAACTCTAAAAGCTTTTTGTCTGCATTAAAGTGTATTGACTGAACGCTGATCTTCATTTTTCCTCCTTTTTTATGCCTTTGGATGGGCTTGTTTATAAATTGATTTTAATCTTTCGACCGAGTTGTGGGTATAAACCTGGGTGGCTGCAAGGCTTGAATGCCCTAACAATTCTTTTATTGCATTTAAATCTGCACCTTTATTTAAAAGGCTTGTAGCAAATGTATGTCTTAATATATGCGGGCTTTTCTTTGTTTGAGTGGACATGATAGATAAATATTTATTTACTATTCGATAAATGAGTTTAGGATAAGCAGGCGAACCTTCATTGGTAACAATCAGAAAGGGTGAATTATTATTTAATGCCGCCGCTTTTACATCTGAATATTTATTGATTAACTGTTTTAAAGAGGTATTTAAAGGAATAATTCTCTCTTTACTTCGTTTACCTAATACACGTATTGTTTGATCCCATTTGTTAATATCTGCTTCTTTTAGTGAGATTAATTCCGCTAAACGTATACCTGTACCAAAAAATAGTTCTAAAACAAGACGATCTCTTAAGCCCGAAAAATCATCCGAAAAAATAGTATCGGTATCCAATAATTGGTTTAATTTCTCATCTTCCACTACAACGGGTAAGCGCTTGGACACTTTTAGAGTTTTAACCTGGAGCATCGGATTAATCTCTGAAAGTTGCTCTCGCAATAAAAATTTATAGTATGAACGAAGTACAGATATTTTACGATTTACAGACCTGGGGTCAATCTGGTGTTCCGTTAAATCTATCATAAATGAACGTACGTGAATATGGGTTACATCACTCATTTTCAGATTCATCTTATCGAGAAAATCAGAAAATTGCAGAAGGTCTTTTTGGTAAGCGCTAACGGTATGGGGAGAAAACCGCTTTTCGAATTTTAAATAGTGAATAAAGCGCTCTATAAACATCAAAAACTATTTATATATACCGAAAGTGAATATACAAATAGTTTTTAAGTTTAAAAAATTTATGAAAAAAATTAAACAGTTTCCTGATTAAGGCCCTGTTTATACACGGCTTTTTTAACTACGTTACGACGAGCAACTGATTTTTTCTCAAAAGCCTGGCGACTGCGTAACTCTCTTAGCACACCGGTTTTTTCGAATTTCTTTTTGAACCGCTTTAACGCTTTGTCTAAAGATTCACCATCCTTTACGTTGATAATAATCATATGCTAATACCTCCTCTCATTTTTTAAGGACTGCAAATTTAATTAAAATATTGTAAATCAAAACACTCCATTTAACTTTTCAAGGCTTCGACTATGTAACCCGGCCCTTAATAATGAATTAGTGATATGATGTTGCTGGAAAATGGAATAACTTTTTCTTTTCCATTTAAGAAATCAAGACTTACCAAAAAGGTATAACCAGCTATAATGCCTCCTATTTTTTCTATCAGCTTACTGGTTGCTTCTACGGTTCCTCCGGTGGCAAGCAAATCATCGTGTACAAGTACCCGTTTTCCGGGGAGAAAAGCATCTTCGTGCATTTCAATAATAGCCGAGCCGTACTCCAGATCGTATTCCTGTTGGACGGTTTTATGAGGAAGTTTGCCCAGTTTTCTTACGGGAACAAAAGGCACTTTTAAACGATTAGCCAGCAACAATCCAAAAAGAAACCCACGGCTTTCTATACCGGCAATTACATCAATTTCAATATTTTTTAATCGCTCTTGAAAGGCATCTATAATTTCTGTACACAATTCGGGGTCCTGGAAAATGGGGATAATATCTTTAAAAACAATTCCGGGCTTTGGAAAATCGGGAATATCGCGTATTATCGATCTCAATTTTGCATCAATCATCAGAAGTTTAAATAAGAGGCAATTTTACATAAAATATCCTCATTTCGTGCAATTGTATCTATCTCTGCAGACTTTCATCTTCATTAATAAAATCTATAAGGTAACGGTTCAATACTTAAAAAGTGATTGGAATGAAATAAATAGTAAACGCGATAGCTTTTACCAACGGAAAGAACAGTGTACGCATTATTATTTATTACCCCTCGATAATGCCCAATGATCAAACTAACTCCCCTACCTGCTGCTTTAAATTCAAGCTTTCCTTCTGCCATAACAACTTTATGGTTTATGGAATCCTGTATGTCCCCCCAAGCAAGCATAATAAATATTGAAATAGCTATTAAACTAAGTAAGCTAAACATGATTCGTCTAAACCCTCTTGGTTTTACAACCAGAAATAGTATGATAATAAGGCCAAACGCTATAAATACCATACCACTCATACTTATTGCTTGTTTCAAAATCTCAGTTTTTTGATGAGGAGATATTTTTCCTTTGCGGTTCAGTACTAATTCATCCATGGTAAATCCAAGAGTATCTCCAATTTTTTTTATTGATAACGCTATAGCCTTATTATTTAAGGATTGCGTAGATTGTTTGATCTCTCTAGCAGGTTGACCATACGTTACTTCTGCAATGAATAAAAAGAAAATAATAATAGCCTTGTAATTAAAATTTTTCATAGAAAATCTCACTCTCATCTTTCTTGGGAAGTTCTTAAAATCAAAGAATCATAATCAAAAATCTAAATATGGTGCAATTTTTCGTAAAATATCCTCATTTAGAATGAGGATATTTTTCATGTCGCTGATGTTTTTGTATGCCCCGTGTTGTTTTCGATACTGAATGATAGCGTTTATTTGTTTATAACTTAGATAAGGATGTTTTTTAAGCTCTTCGAAAGTAGCTGTATTAATATTGATTTTTATGATTTTTGTTGGATCTACTTTAATCTGATTTTTTAACCCTTCATATTTTGTAGAATCCAGCCCATATATTTCACGCAATTGTTCTTTACTATAAAAACCTCCTAATCTGATCTTCCATTTCATAATACGGGAGGCAAATGCAGGACCTATTCCCGGCAATAACTCCAACTGAGACGAATCTGCTTCATTAAGCTCTATTACCTTAAAATTATAGGTAATTTCTTTTTGTCGACCATCGTTATAGTTCTTATTTTCGTACCTCTGAGGAATATCAATATAAGGTTCCAGGCGCTCGTAATCTTTGGCTGAAATAGAATATATCTTTCGTAAATCTTCTTTCTGATAAAATTTACCTCCTTTTGCTTCGTAATTTTTTATCACATGAATTTGTTTTGCAGATAATCCTAATTTACTCCATTCTTCTTCAGGCAGATTGTTGGGATTAAACTTAAAATAGGTTGGTTCAAAAAATTCGGCATCTTCACTTTCTTCTTCTTTATAATTTTTATAGCTATAGGTATGAGTTGGCTCGGCAGAATTTCTAAAGTCAGCAATTTCTTGCTTAAATTCTGCCGAACTGAATACCTGAGAAGGAAATAATTTGGCACTTATTGTTGGAAGAAAAACAATTAACAACAGTAAAAGGCAAAATACCAGTAAACCATTAGATTCTTTTTTTGAAAAAGACAAAAAGGATTTTAATTGCTTTTTTATCAACGCTTAGAGTATTTGTTTAAAAGTAATGCATATTTTTATAAAATTTGAAAAATTTGGACAAGACTTTCGCCTGATTTCATGAAGATTATCACTAAGGAAGATTTTGCTAAAGCGACCAAACTGGACAAGCTACGAATGCCTGGCCTGGCTTCTTTGTTGATGGAAGTCATGAAGATTAATGACTTAAATGACACCTTTGCTAAAGCCCAACATCTTCAGGGAATTGAGTTTGTTGATAAAATTCTGGAACTGGTAGGAGTAAAGGTCCAGTTTGATCCGGAAGAGCTAAAAAATATTCCCACAGAGGGGGCTTTTGTCGCTATTGCCAACCATCCCTATGGTGGCATAGAGGGTTTGGTGCTACTTAACATCCTTCGGACAGTGCGGCCTGAAGCGAAACTGATGGCCAACTTTATTCTGAAAAAAATCCCTAACTTAAGTGAACATTTTATTGCTGTAAACCCATTTGAAAATATTGAGCATTCTTCCAGCATTAGCGGAATAAAAAATACGCTGGAATTATTAAAATCAGGAACGCCCGTAGGCATATTTCCAGCCGGCGAGGTATCTACGTATAGCGTAGAAACCCAACGAATCACCGATAAATTATGGCATCCGGTAGTTGGAAGGATCATTTCAAAAGCGAATGTTCCAGTAATTCCCATCTATTTTCATGGCAATAACGGGTTATTTTTTAACTTGCTCAGCCTGATACATCCTACGCTACGAACGGCAAAACTACCTTCTGAATTATTTAACAAAAAGGGCCATACTATTAAGTTGAGAATAGGCAAACCGGTACAATTAGAAGATATTCCTTATCATCATAATACAACCAAGCTTCTTAATTATTTACGAGCAAAAACATATGCTTTGGGCACCGGCTTAGAGAATGAGAAAAAGATTTTTAGCCCGGCAAATCTGTTTAAAATCAAGAAAAATCCCGAACCGATAGCTCCGGAAATACCTCAGGATATGCTGGAGGCAGAAGTAATTAAACTCAGGGAGAATTATTTGGTATGGACGGAAAAACAGTACGAGGTTTTTATTACTCCAACATCCTTTATTCCGAATGTTATTAAAGAAATCGGGCGTTTAAGGGAACTTACGTTCAGAGAAGTTGGCGAAGGAACGAATAAGGCTATTGATCTGGATGGATACGATATTTATTACAATCACTTGTTTATCTGGGATAAAGAGGAGCGTCTGATTGTTGGCGCTTATCGTATAGGTAAGGGAGATGATATTTTTTACAGTATGGGTAAACGGGGTTTTTATACGCATGAGCTGTTTAAAATCAGCTCTTCGTTTTATCCGGTGCTACGGCAAAGTCTGGAGTTAGGTCGCTCGTGGATACGTAAAGAGTACCAGCAAAAGCCTTTGCCTTTATTTTTGTTATGGAAAGGGATTTTGAAATATCTCATTGATAATTCCCAGTATCGTTATTTAATTGGCCCGGTTAGTATCAGCAATAGTTTTTCCCGCTTCTCCAAATCACTTATTGTAAATTATATTAACAAATACCATTTCGATTATGAAATGGCTGAGTTTGTAAAACCAAGAAAGAAGTTTAAAGCAAATTTCTCACAGGTAGACCCGGATGTTTTATTAGAGTTTAGTGAGTCGCTTAAAGGATTGGATGGTTTAATATCGGAAATTGAGAGTTCTCACATTAAATTCCCTGTACTGCTACGCCAGTATATTACCTTAAATGCCAAAATTATTTGTTTTAATATTGACCCAAAATTTTCTGACTGTTTAGATGGTTTTTTAGTACTCGATTTGGAAAAGGTACCGCAGGATATGGTTGAGAAACTGGGAAAGAATCTTTAAAAATCATTATTTATTGATCAGTCTTTTCACCATACCATCTTTAAATTCAAAACAAACACCCCCATCAATTATAAAATCAGAGCTAAAAGCCTGATCATTTGTTGGAAACCATTTCTTTTTATTTCTATCAACAATAATAAATAAGCCATATTCATCTCCCGCAGCACAAAAAAGATTGAAAGAGCCATCGTAAAGAGACGTTTTCCTTATATCATTAATATCTTTAAAGGCTTTTTCTATATTTTCAACCGGCATACCGATTTCACTAATTCCTATTAGTTGTGATGAATCAAATTCTCCTCTCGACACTATTCCTAAATTTCTTCGTGCAATAAGTTCGATAATATTTTTATCCTCATCATAAAAATAGATAGAACGAGCATTCCAATCATCAAAACGGATTACCTCTTCATCATTAAACTTTAATATATCAACTCTTTGTTTTAACCAACTTAATGCTTCAGTGTCTTTCTCTGAAGGGATATTGATGGCTATGTGATATGATGTTCCTTTCTCTCTATATATAAGTTTTAGAACGGAGTAGCCTATTTTGAAAGTTGCTGAATATTCATCAAAATTTATTAAATCCAAATTCAAAATATCTTTATAAAAACTCACTTGCTCCTCTATCCGGGAAGTATAAATGGATAGTGTTTCTATCTTCATGATAATTGTTTTTTAGTTCAGACCTGGAGAATTGGATATGGGTATAATCCATTTGCTAACCTTACTTTGGCTATCTTGCACGTTTTTTAATGAGGCTTTCATAAACAGCAATCCACTCATCCGGTTTCATTTTTGTCACCAATTCACCAATAAGTTTAAAGGGTATCTGTTCCGGTTTTTTAAACCGGATACAACTTTTTCCCATATCTAATTTTGTTTTGCTAAACTTAGTATATTGGGTGGTAAACCAGGCTAACAATTCTTTATCGGCATAAATACCCATGTGATAAACCGCTATAAAGTTTTTTTGCGAAGCGATACTCATAAACGGCAATGGCAATTTTGGATCGCAATGATAACCGTCCGGATACAATGTATGTGGCACTACGTAACCCAACATACCATAACCCATCGTTTCCTCAAAACCATTAGGAAGATTTTTAAGAATGACGTTTCTTAGCTCAGTCATGGCCTGCTTTCTGTCTTCGGGCAGCGTTTCCATATATTCCTGGGGTGTGGCAGCTTTTGATTGCATAGAGATAGTTTGATTATTTTCTTTCCTTTGATATACAAGTGCAAAAGAAGATGACTTTATAAAATACTGATATTTATTTTATCCTAATTACCCGGACATAATCGAGCATGGCCTGATTTATGGTACCATTCATGTTTTCATTTTCCGGCTCGAACAATAGTGACAAGGTATGCGATCCTTTTTCTAATGAAACTTGTACAGCATTGCTGAAACCCCAGTTAGACCATTCTTCTTTGCCCCGTTGCGGGAATACGATGGTTCCTAAAAAGAATTCGCCCATTTTCAGCGTTCTGATGGCACATTTATTTTCTGTATTAGTGGGGCCGTTTCCATTTGCATACTTAAAATCGATAGCATAAGTTCCAGTTTCAGGAATTCCTACTTTAATATTGATAGATGTGTTTTTATCCTTACTGATTTCCACAAAACCAGTTCCGGAAAACCCTTTATAGGGAAGGTTTTCCTTGGAAATAATCGTTTCAATCTCTATTAATTCTGCAGCTTTTTCAGGATATAACGTTAAAGGTTCGCTGGCAAAAGATTCCATGCCTTCTTTATCTATAGCGATAACCTGGTATTCTTCAAACTGATTGGAAGAAGCAAAGATTTTGGTATCCTGAGTTGTTTGAATTTCTTCCCCGTTTTTAAGTATTTTATATTTTACCGCACCCCCTATCTTTTTCCACGAGAGAAAATCTGGCATGGAAACCATGCTAATGGTATATGTTACGGATGGCACTGCCGGTGAAGTATAATCTTTGACCAGATTTGCCCCTTCTTCTCTTTTTATTTTTATTGCCTGGTTTGCCAGAACAATTTTAACCTGATGTTTTCCGGTCAGGCTTGCCGGAATTTCGGCTTTTTCAAGAGGTTTTCCATCCAGGGTCATGGCTTGGATTTTGTTGCCGAAGCCATCCATCTCAATATCCAAAATCGCATTACGGTATTTAAAATTGCTCAAGATCTGGTTGCCTGCCAATGCCTGGGGAACAAAAGGGTTAAAAGTGATACTATTTGCCTGGAATTCGATACCAAACAGTACTTTATATACCATGCTGATGTTTCCGGAAAGGCTCCAAAGCATGTTACTCGAATTGATTTGAGTACCGGCAAAATCGCCATTACTGGCCACAAAATTTTCTTTATTAGTTAAGAATAAAGCCGCAGGGCGATAAATAGCGCTCATACTCTGTAGCAGTGCTTCTTCGTTACCTGCTTTTGCGGCTGCCAGCGACCAGTAGGATTGCACAAACGGCCATACGGCATTGTTGTGATACGGAGGAATATTAGGGATTTGGGGATAAATACAAGGAATACCGAAAGAATTAACGGGGGTACATGCCATAATTTCTTTCTGCCGTTCTATATCAGCAATATCAAATAGAATGCTCAATGCTTCGCCCAAAGCTTCGGAGCGGGGAGAACGAATTTTAAAATTTCTGCCGTATAAAAATTGCGCATAATATCCTTTTTCCGGAATCCAGAGGTATTTATTGATTCCCTGTTTAATCTTCTCTGCTAGTTGAGCGTATTCGACGGATGCATCCCGGTCATTAATTAGTGCAGCCATTTTGGCTAATACGATATTGGTCTGATAATGCACCGCGTTAGTTCCTAAACATTCTGATTCATAAATATCGGCGGGTTGCATCCACTTGGGATACGTTTGCTCCCGCCAATCCAGGAAAGAAGATTCGCCCTTCACCAAGCCCGTTTTAGGGTCGTAATTATTTTTCACATCGTCAGCTACCGAATTTTTTATAATCCGATATGCTTTGGCTAACCAATTTTTATCACCGGTGGTTTTGTAAACTTCCCAAGCGGCGATAGCCCAAACCATACGGTCAGATGATACCGGGTACGAACCTCCGGTACCGGTATCTTGTATCACCCGGTCATTTTTCACCTTTCGCATTAAACTGTATTCGGCCACTTTGGGTTGCAAAATAGCCATAGAAAGAATGATGCTGTAACTGATATCTCGCGTCCAAACACCTGCCCATTCTTTCCCGGTTCTAAACGTGCTATCGGGTTCAACAGCATTTTCCATTTCTTCTAAAGCCAGGTTATATAGGGCATCTATTAAGGGATAATTGGATTTATATTGAGGAAAGGCCGAAATATCTTTTGATAATTTCCAAGAGGAAGCAGTCAACCTTTGTTCTTTTTGCTGATTGAGTAGCAGTGTAACTTCATAAATACCATCTCCATCGGGATCTTTTAATTGCAGATCGGGATGGTTAGCTATATTGTCAAAATCCCAGATTAAGGGGCTGGTGTTTCCGGCTACGTACACCCCTTTAAAATCATCTTTATAAATTTTATCTCCATTAAATGCAGTATAAAATCCTTTATTCTTAAAGGCTTCCAATACCTCACGCATATCCAGGCGGATGGTAAACGGGGTACCGGGCTTTAAATAGGACTTGGGAATTTCCCGGGTATCCTGATAGTGTTGCCCGAATGTAATGAGAGGTGAAGTATTCCAACCGCTCACGTTAATGTGGTGGTTTTTGCCTACCGGCATTTCGTTGTCTTTGCCGTTAATGCTAAATTTAAATTCAATCTCTGGGCTTTGATATAGGTTAACGGGACTTTGATAGTTGGATGTTAATTCAGTCGAAGACACCGCTTTTGCTTTATAATCTCCCTGTATTACCCCATCTTTTAGAATGGTATAGGCTTTGGATTTAAAAATAGGGTTACCTGTTTGTGCTTTTCCCGCCTTGGAAATAAGAATAATTGATGCAGTAAAAAGTAGTTTGAATACTAATTTCATATGATTAACGTGCACTTAGCGTTTCACTAAAGTAATATAAATGACATTAATTTTCTTATTTCCTATGAATATTACGTTTTTTCTACTCTGCTTTAAAATCGCTTGAAAATAAGGGGATAACAAGAAATTCCAGCTATTTTAAATAACTGGGATTTAATTTATAATCTGTCAGGGGATTTTAACCCATTAATTATTCCTGGATTTTGCAACCATGTGCTGTCTCTTCCAACTGGTTTTCTATTGC